>JAIRKG010000117.1 GCA_031260235.1 Dysgonamonadaceae bacterium
GCAATCATAGCCGAAAACAGATATTTGGAACCCCCTGCGCCGCTTTGTCCGGTTTTGTGGATTTCCGCAGCGGCAACGCTTTCCGGAAACGGCAGTTCTTTGTCTTCAACCATCACCCGCCGGAGCAAAGCAACGAATAAAACACCAAGCGTTCCACCCGTTATCAATATCAAAGAAGCCGTCAGATAACTGCTTATCGAACTAAACTCTTCCCCGCCCCAAACGCCGGAAATGTAAAACGCAGGCAACGTAAAGATAGCGCCCGCCGCAACCGATTCGCCGATAGAACCAACCGTTCGCGTAAAATTCTCTTCCAGAATATTCCCCCTGAAAAACCGCAATACCGCCATCCCAATCACTGCCGCCGGATAGGTGGCTGCAATCGTCATACCTGCTTTCAAGCCCAAATAAGCATTGGCAGCGCCAAGCACAACCGCCAACACCAAACCGATGAGCAACGCCCTCACCGTAAACTCTTTCATTTTCGTATTCCCTGATACGAAAGGTTTAAATTGTTTTTGTTTCATATTCATAAATATATAAGGAGTATAAATTTGATTGCAAAAGTAATAAAATAAAATCAATGCACCCCGTCATTGCAACCCCACTCCCGTCGTACAGGTACGACAGCGTGTTTTGCACCGAAACATCCGCGCTCTGTTACATTCGAAAGAAAATTAACCGTTGTGTAGCCTTTTCAAGGTAGACGGCGTATACCGTCTACGGGAAATAATCGAAGCAATCCGGAAATCTTAATACATATAATAAGGAATAAGGTTTTTTCTCCGGATTGCTTCGCCGCTACGCGGCTCCGGGTGACGGGGCGGCGCTACCTTGGATACAAATGAAATACCCATTGGGCTGATAAACAGCGCTCATGTAATAAAATCATATTTATATTCGGCGAATGGTACAGATTTTGAGTGAGTTTCCAATTAAAATAAATACCTTTGTCGTGAATTTTGAATAAAAAGAAAACAATGATAAGAAAAAAATTTTCTAATAAGGTGAAGAATATCCTCATGTTCAGTAAGGAAGAAGCAGGACGGTTGCACAATTCCAGCGTAAGCGTAGAACACATTCTGCTTGGAATGTTGCGCGAAAAGCAAGGTAAAGCCTCTTCCATCATCAGATTGCTGGGAGTGGATTCCAAAGAATTGAAAACCGCCATTGACAAGAAATTGTATAAGGAAGGCGAATATATTTCCGAAAACCAGCTGGTTATTGATAAGCGTGTTGAAAATTTATTGCGCGTCAGCGTTTTGGAATCACTGAACCTGAACAGTTCCGAAACGGATACGGAACATCTGTTGCTGGCAATATTGAAAGATCAGGATTCTATTGCGTCCCGGATTTTGGACAACTATTCCATTAATTATAGCAATGTGCTTGATTTATTGACGGCAAACAGCGAAGCCCAAAAAGTTTTGCAACCCAAAATGGGCGCAGAATTTACGAGCGAAGAAGATGACGACGATTCTGGAAATGAGCCTCCCAAAAAGTGGGAACCTGTCCGCACAAACACGGGACATTCCAACAAACACAGCGATACACCGGTGATTGACAGTTTCGGTATGGACTTGACGAAAGCCGCCGAAGAAAATCGTTTAGACCCCGTTGTCGGAAGGGAAAAAGAAATCGAACGGCTGTCGCAGATTTTGAGTCGCAGGAAGAAAAACAATCCGGTGTTGATTGGAGAATCTGGAGTCGGTAAATCAGCCATAGTTGAAGGTTTGGCGTTCCGGATTGTGCAACGGAAAGTTTCGCGGATTTTATTCAACAAGCGAGTCGTTAATTTGGACATGGCTTCGATTGTTGCCGGCACAAAATACCGCGGTCAATTTGAAGAACGCATCAAGGCTATTTTGAACGAATTATCAAAGAATCCGAATGTAATCCTTTTTCTTGATGAAATTCATACAATCGTAGGCGCGGGCAGCGCTTCCGGCACTTTGGACGCTGCGAATATACTAAAGCCCGCTTTGGCAAGAGGCGAATTTCAATGTATCGGCGCGACTACGCTTGACGAATATCGCAAAAGTATTGAAAAAGACGGCGCTTTGGAACGCCGCTTTCAAAAAGTGATGGTTGATCCGACAACTGTTGAAGAAACTTTGCAAATCCTCAAAAACATTAAAGGAAAATATGAAGACCATCATAACGTAATTTATACTCCGGAAGCAATAAAAGCTTGCGTTATGCTCACAGACCGTTATATTAGCGATCGGAATTTCCCGGACAAGGCGATTGACGCGATGGACGAAGCCGGTTCGCGTACGCATATTTCCAATATCTCCGTGCCGAAATCTATTGAAAAGTTGGAAAGTCAACTCGAAAAAATCAAACAAGAGAAAAAACAAGCCGTTGAATCTCAGGATTTCGAGTTAGCCGCCAGCTATCGCGATAAGGAAAGGCAACTATTGCTGGATATGGAAGTCGCCAAATCTAAGTGGGAAGAAGAATTGCAAGCCAATCGTCAGGTTGTGGACGAAGAAAAAGTGGCGGAAGTTGTGGCAATGATTTCAGGTGTACCTGTACAAAGAATTGCGAAAGCGGAAAATCAAAAACTGATGGAAATGGACGAAGTCCTCAGAACCAAAGTAATCGGACAGGACGAGGCAGTCAATAAAATTGTGAAGGCTATCCAACGCAACCG
>JAIRKG010000037.1 GCA_031260235.1 Dysgonamonadaceae bacterium
TCGAAATCCGTCAATAAAACATTGATTGAATAAGCGCCTTTGGAATGAATATAGATTTGCCAAACCTTTGTCCCATCGGGAAGAACAGTCAAAGCGGCGTCTTTCTTTTTTTCTATACAAGTATAAAACTTATGCGCAAAGCAGAATGAGCGCAGGCTACCGCTTTCTTCCACAGGGTCTTTCCTGATTGCCGAATCGAGATTGAAGAAGTATATCCCCTGCTCCCCGAAAGAAGAACCTGTCGCAACAGATTTTGAGGTTGGGGCACTAATTCCCCTTTCAGTGGTTACGGTATCAACAGATTGAGGAGTTAATTGCAGAAAAAAAGGCTTCCCCCCGTGGCTGATTTGGGCAGAAATGCCGGTGGAGGAAAGAGAAAATAAACTTATCAATAAAAACCGGACGCCGTTTCGATTCATTTCGCAATCTCCCTCTCCCTAAGCCATTCTCCCTTATCCTTAACAATCCTCCGCAAAAACTCGTCGTCAAATTTCGGTCGGTTAGGATATTGCGAGCCGCCGTGTGAATTTTGAATAAATCGCCCGTTTTCCTCTTTCTTCACCACCCCGTCCATGTATTTCACGATAAGGTATTCGCCTAAGGATTTCCATTCGTTAAGCGCTGTTTGAGCAGTTGAAATACTGTAAGCGGTCAGGAAATCAACGGCGTCTTGCCGACTGGTTTTCAGCAAGTCGAGCGCTTTTTGTTCCACCTGTTTTTGATTATCCAAATAGCCTCCTTCCAATTTCGCCTGTAAAACTTCCACATCCGAAAGCACTTGGTTATAACGGGCATAAGCCATATTCGCCACCCAGTTGTAAATCCAAAAAGCCGAAGTCCACGAAAAATGAGTAAAATCGCCGTTACCGACGCGGTAACATTCGGGCGTTTGCGTCATGCAAGGATACATCGGCGTATAAACGGTGAACCGAGCGTCGTCAACGCCAAACCAAAACACGCCTCCAACCTCGTCGGGAAGATAATTCCGCATCTGTCCGACAAACGTAAAGCCCGTTTGCTGCGTAGAAGTTGGCCGTTCAAAAGCATATTTAACGCTGTCCACTTCCCATGCCAACGGATGAAAACGATAGGGAGAATGGAACGGTCCGGCGGCAACGTCCGCAGTCGGGTCGAAAACAGTGCCTTCGTAATGATCCCGCATCGAACGCATTAAATCGCCGGCGCTCAGTTTGCGGTTGGGTTTCACGTATAAAGGCATCGGTGTGGAATCTTCGCCCAAAACATACGGCAACCACTGTTTGCCATTGTCTGTATACTGATTGTAATAACTCCAAACGCGGGCTTCGCAAAAACGCAAACCGCCCCAATCCGGCGGATTATAGGCTTTAGAAAAACTGAAATCGGTATCTTTCCCCGTAAAATATCCCTTGCTGCGGGCAAAAGCAATCACATCTTTCGAATAAAGGCAATTTTCCCTGTCATTCAACGGAAACTGATGGATGCGCGACTGATTGGCATGGGCGGCGATACAGTCGTCGGGAATGCGGACGGCGACCCAGACGGCGCCTTTATTTCCAACGCCTTTCCCAATCATTTCCATAATCCAAACCTCATTTTTGTCTACAATCGAAAACGATTCGCCACCGCTGCAATAACCATAGTCCGCTACCAGACGTGTCATTACCTCTATCGCTTCGCGGGCGGTTTTGGAGCGTTGCAACGCAATGTAAATCAAACTGCCGTAGTCGATAATGCCTGTCGAATCGGACAATTCACTGCGTCCGCCGAAAGTCGTTTCGCCGATACAAAGCTGATGTTCGTTCATATTGCCGATAACATTGTAAGTTTGAGCGGCTTGCGGTATCTTTCCCAAATACTTATGGGTATCCCATTCATAAACGTCCAGCATCGTTCCGGCAGGATAAACCGCAGCCGGCTGATGATATAATTCCCCATACAAAGAATAAGAATCCGCCGAATAGGTAACCATTGTTGAGCCGTCAGCAGATGCGGCTTTGCCTACTAACAGGTTGGTGCATGCTCCGGAGGGCGCAAATGTGAATACAGTGAACAATAAAATCACAATAATTTGCTTCATAGTTTAATTTATTAAAATCTAAGAATTTGCGACATCACACTTGGTTATATTTAGTTCCAGCGCAACCAACGCCCGTTTCACCCGTTCCATAGCCTCAATCAAATTCTCCTCAGATGTGGCATACGAAAACCGGATGCAATTCGGAGCGCCGAAAGCTACACCGCCAACAGCCGCCACATGTCCCTCTTCCAAAAGATACATCGCCAATTCTGCCGAATTGCTTATTTTTTTCCCCTTAAACGATTTACCGATATAATAACTGCAATCGGGGAAAAGATAGAAAGCGCCTTCCGGCTGGTGTACCTTTAATTCGGGAATATCCGAAGCGAGGCGGACAATGAGATTGCGCCGACGTTCAAAGGCTTGACGCATGGTTTCCACACAATCTTGCGGTCCGAGATAAGCGGCTTCGGCGGCTTTTTGCGCCACGTTGCTGGGACCTGACGTATATTGCCCCTGCAGTTTGTTACAGGCGGCGGCGATTTCTTTGGGTGCGGCAAGCCATCCCAAACGCCATCCCGTCATCGCGTATGCTTTGGAAACGCCGTTCACAATAACCGTCCGCTCACGGATATGATCGAATTGCGCGATACTTTCATGTTTTCCGATATAATTAATGTGTTCGTAAATTTCGTCGGAAATAACAATGATATGGGGATGTTCGGCCAGGACGTTTGCCAAACCTTTCAGTTCTTCCTTTGAATAAACGCTTCCGGTGGGATTACAGGGCGAACAAAGGATAAACGCCTTTGTTCGGGACGTAATTGCGGCTTTCAATTGCGCAGGCGTAATCTTAAAATCCTGTTCGATATTCGTTGTAATAATCACGTTGCGACCCTCCGCCAATTTGACCATTTCAGAATAACTGACCCAATAGGGCGCCGGAATAATTACTTCATCGCCCGGATTAACAATGCATAAAAGCGCATTGCAAACCGACTGTTTAGCGCCATTGGAACAGACAATCCGGTCGGACGTATAATCCAAACCGTTTTCATTCTTTAATTTACCGGCAATCACATTCCGCAGGGAAAGAAAACCCGACACAGGCGAATAAAAAGAAAAGTTGTCGCGGATCGCCTTTTCCGCTGCTTCTTTCACAAAATCGGGTGTAAAAAAATCTGTTTCGCCTACGCTCAAATTGATAACATCAACTCCCTGAGCCTTCAATTCATTACTTTTCTGAGACATCGCCAGTGTCTCGGAAAGAGACAGCGCAGCCAAACGTTCTGATATGTGTAACATCAATAATTGGGATTAATTAATTGTTTTATTATTGAGAGCAAAGGTAGTTAGTTTTTTAATATTGATTGTAAAACTATTACTTTTGTTTCGCAAAAAACAGCAATATTATGCGAAAAATAGGAATACTTTCAGATACTCACGGTTATTGGGACGAGAAATTTACCGAATATTTCTCCGAATGTGATGAAATTTGGCATGCGGGAGACGTCGGCAGTGAAGACGTTTTAACCCGTTTGGAAGCAATCAAACCGGTAAGAGCCGTTTATGGAAACATCGACGGTCATATTATCCGGAGTTTTTGCCCCGAAACATTGCGGTTTAAGATAGAAGACATAGCGGTTTTGCTAACACATATCGGAGGGTATCCCGGAAAATACGAACCGAAAATCAGGAAAGAAATGGATGCTTCTCCGGCACAACTCTTTGTGTGCGGACACTCCCATATACTGAAAGTCATGTACGACAAAAGTTTGCGAATGCTTTGCGTGAATCCGGGTGCCGCCGGACGGTATGGATTTCATCATGTACGGACGCTTGTGCGTTTGGTGATTGACGAAGATAAAATCAAAGACTTGGAAGTGATTGAATTAAGAGGGTAGAACAGAGGATAAACCTGCCCTGTTTTTTTACGTCTCAAACTAAAAACGAAAACGAAAATAATAAAATTATTGTGTCATTTTTGCTGTTATAACTTTTACATGGTATATTTGCATCTGAAATCAAAATAACTATTATGCTTTAATTCGCAAATAATCCAAATAAAAAACAATATTTTATGAACAGACATACACTGACGGTTACAGATAAAGTAACTTTCAACAAATGGAAAAATGGAGAATTAAGATTCAACCCTGTTAGTGGAAATTTCATCGGAAACTTTTGTTATTCCGAAGAAAATTACAGGGAGTATGTTAAATACAATCACCAGGAACTTAAGAATGGTTTTATTTTTAACAACACTTTTTATGAAAACCTGCCGGATATCCCTTTGGCAACAATTCCGAAGGAAGATGTGGTGAAATGGTTTTCTAATCAGGATAACGATAACGCTTTAACTTACACAAAATGGACGGAAGCCGGTGAATATTCACACTACTCGAAAGAATATACCTCCCCCTCAGGAGACGAATTAGTGATATTCGGCAAATATACAAAATAAGTACGCGGGGGAAGTCTCCCTCCACTTCAGCCGCCTACGGAGGGCTTCCGCTTCCCCCTCTGCGGGGGACACCTCCGCAACGCCCCGACAGACTCTTACTTGGAACGACGCTTTACAGCCTTTAAACGTTACTTTTGCGCTAACGCGAAAGCGTTTTTCGACCCCGAAAGTTACTTTCGCGCCAGCGCGAAAACGTTTTTGACCTCGAAAATTACTTGCGGGCCGGCCCGCAAACGTTTTTTGACCTCGAAAGTTACTTGCGCGCCAGCGCGAAAACGTTTTTGACCCTGAAAATTACTTGCGGGCCGGCCCGCAAACGTTTTTTGACCCCGAAAGTTACTTGCGCGCCAGCGCGAAAACGTTTTTCGACCCTGAAAATTACTTGCGCGCTAGCGCGAAAATGTTTTTCGACCCCGAAAGTTACTTTCGCGCTAGCGCGAAAATGTTTTTCACCTCGAAAGTTGCTTACCGTTTTCTGTCTTCCTAAACCCGTTATTCCTTCAAAAATCCGTATTCATACACTTTGGGCGCTATCTTTTTTGCCAGCATTTTTAATGCCGCACGAAGACTGTCAATCAGTTTACTGTATTTTTCGTCGTCGGACTTGCTGTTCATCTTGCCCTTAGCGTTGCGCCCCTGAAAATATTCGCGAATATCGTAGAGCGAAGCGTTTACATTGCAATCTTTTTGTGAATGATAATATTTCCACAGTTCTTTGCCGGCATCGAATACGGCTTGCGCTTCTGACGAGAACTCGCGCCTTTCTCCTTTCTTCCAACCGAATTTTGAGTGTTTTTTAGTTTCTTCCAAATTTGAAAACAGGTCGGAATAAGCATTTAATACTTTTTCTCCGCTCAAAAAAGTAATCATAATATGACTTTCAAACCCCGTTCGCGCTTCGACCTCGTTTTCCGTAAAGGGTATCCAGTGATTGACGCCTTCTTTTGCGGAAATGTTATTATTGAATAAAGTATAGGCGAGGCAATCGTTCTGAAATTCGATGTCTTTTTCCCATTTTCTGTTTGGGAAAAGAAACTGGTCGCGGTCATTGAGCCAGTCGGCGGGAATGACTTTGCGGACGGCAAAATAAATGGCGGT
>JAIRKG010000049.1 GCA_031260235.1 Dysgonamonadaceae bacterium
ATTACCGGCGCTGACATAAAACAACAACTTGTAAGGATGGTAACAGCCCTCAACCCGCGCATTGATTACTACATTCAGGTTTACGAGCCCGGCAAACACGCCATTGACCTGCACTCCCCCAAAACAACAATCCAAATCCTCACACCCCTGCCGCTTGAAATTGCCGCAGGCACGCAAGGTTTGGTGCAGATAAAAGTTCGCTATAAAACAGAAACTTCCGCCGGTACAGTCGAACTCCGCGAAGGATACGACTACATTAAACGCTATGAAAACAACATCGCCCCCAATCCAAACGCCAAAGTAATTGCTCACGGCATCGGTAAATACAAAGGCGAACAGGACGCTACCTTTGAAATAAGAATAGTGATTTGAGGGGGAGCCCTCTCTCATCATTGCGAGCCACGCAGTGGCGAAGCAATCCAGAGAAAAGATGTCTCTATAAGCCGCGCAGCGGCGAAAAAATACAAAAAAACATCTTTTTTTTTGAAATTTTTTCAAATATATTTGTAAATTAAAAAATCATGCTTATATTTGTATCGAAGTTATTCAAATTTTTTATTTATAATTAAAACATTTTTTTATGAAAAGGAAAGCATTTTTATTAAGTACTATCGCCGCCATGTTCATTATGTTTGGCGGATGTAAAGAAAGCGATCAGGCTAATGTTGAAACTCAACCGGTCAACAACGAGTTTTACAAGGATCTGAGTGAAACTTACGGTTATCCGGAAAATCCGCTTCCGCAAGAAGTAATTGACCGATTAAATGATCTATCCAATCCAATTGAAGAATCCGCTCGACCGGCCGCTCAACCGGTATCTAACGCTACGGGACAAGAAACTCCGGGTGTTAGAGCAGTTAAAACATTTGGAAAAGCCGGTTTGTGGGTTATTTATAAGGTTTTGCTTGCATCCAATGGCAACAGGAAAGAACTGGCTTGCAACTCGGTTGGATTTTGGACTAATACCGATCTGGGAGGAAGTCTTAGTCAAGGAGATGATTTCCATATTGAAATTGCCGAATTTTACGATAGTGTTGATGTAGCAGATACCGAACATTACCATTATGATCCGAACGGCAAAGTTTTAGTGTTTGACGTTGCCGGCGGGGAGTGGATCATCTTCTGGCCTGTCGGCGCAATGCGTATCTCAAATCTTCGCTTAGAAGATTAATATCGAAAACTACGCTCAACAATAATGGCGCTGTAACATAATCGTTGCAGCGCCATTGTTTTTATAACAATGTTTGTTTCCCCTGATTGCCACGCCGCAAGCGGGTTGCAATGACGATGTTTTTTCTTTGGATTGCCGCGCCACTTCGGGGCTCGCATTGTCGGGCACCGGGGGGGTGGGGGGGGGGCCCCCGGCGGGGGGGGATGCGGACGCCGGCCGGGGGCGGCTGACGGGGGGGGGAGACTTCCCCCGCAAGCTTATTGCTTGGTGAGGCGGCGGTTGGTTTCTTTCCTGGATTGCTTCGGGCTTGCAGCCCTCGCAATGACGGCTACGGTTTTTCTTTTCCTGGATTGCTTCGCTTCGCTCGCAATGACGTAGTGGGGTTCCGGATTGCTTCGCCTACGGCTCGCAATGACGTGGGGACTATTCCTTCTTCTTCCTCCCTCTCTTTCCTCTCACCCCCGGTTGTTTAGGTGGCGACGTATTAATAATATTCATCGCTTCTTCATACGTCAGCGCGGCGGGATCAATTCCTTTGAGAATGCGGTAATTGACTTTGTTGTAGGATATATAGGGACCGAAGCGACCGTTCAGGATTTGCAGGTTATCATCTTCGGGGAAAGATTTGATGTATTTCTTTTCTTCTTTTTCTGCCCTTTCCGCAATCAATTCTTTGGCTTCTTCGAGGGTGATGCGGTGGGGGTCATATCCTTTGGTGATGCTGGTAAACGTATTATTATATTTGAGATAGGGACCGAAACGTCCGACAGCCGCTTCTATCGGCTTGCCATCCAATTCGCCGACTATGCGCGGTAAATCAAACAGCGTTAAGGCTTCTTCCAAAGTGATTGTTTCTATTGACTGTCCTTTTGCGAGGGAAGCAAATCGCGGTTTGTCTACGTCTTCTGCCGATCCGACTTGTACAAAAGGTCCGTAACGTCCGATTTTTACGGATACCGGTCTGCCTGTTTTTGTATCTGTTCCCAAAATTCTTTCGCCGACTTTCAATTCGGATTTCGCGGCGGAAACCGTTTGTACGATCGGGTGAAACACTTCGTAGAAGTTGTGGAGCGTTTCTGTCCATTGGGCTTCGCCATCGGCAATTTTGTCAAATTCCTTTTCTATATTGGCTGTGAACGAGAATTCCAATACTTGCGGGAAATTCGCCGTCAGGAAGTCGTTGACTATAATTCCGGAATCGGTAGGCAGAAGTTTACCCTTATCTGCGCCTGTTATTTCCGTTTTCGTTGTTTTCACAATTTCCTTGTTTTTAAGCGTAAGCGCTGTAAACTGTCGGGATTTGCCGTCTTTGTTTCCTTTGAAGACATATCCTCTTTGCTGAATGGTCGAAATGGTCGGCGCATAAGTAGAGGGACGGCCAATACCCAATTCTTCCAGTTTTTTTACGAGGCTTGCTTCGGTATAACGTACCGGTCTTTGCGTCAATTTTTCGGTGGCGATCACTTCCGACAGTTTCAGTATTTCATTCGTCTGCATCGACGGAAGCCGCGTTTCCGTTCTATCGTCCTGATTTTCGTCATCGTTATCTTCGAGATATACCCGCAGGAAGCCGTCGAATTTAACGACTTCTCCATTTACGATAAACTTTTCGTTTTGACGGTTGCTGATATTGATGGTTATTGTTGTCCGTTCCAATTGGGCGTCAGCCATTTGCGAAGCGACGGTGCGTTTCCAAATCAGTTCGTAGAGTCGTTGTTCCTGAGCGCTCACTCTGACGGTTCTCCGGTCGAAATATGCAGGGCGAATGGCTTCGTGCGCTTCCTGCGCTCCTTTGGTTTTTGTTTGGTATTGGCGAATTTTCACATATTTACTGCCAAATTCACCTTCAATTTCTTTTCTGGCTGCGCCTAATGCCAAAGTTGATAGATTTAAGGAGTCGGTACGCATATAAGTAATCAATCCTGCTTCATACAGTTTTTGAGCGATTGCCATGGTTTGAGATACAGAAAAACCGATTTTGCGGGCGGCTTCCTGTTGCAATGTTGAAGTCGTGAAAGGAGGTGCAGGCGACTTTTTGCCGGGGCGGGTGCTGACGTCCTCAATAGTAAAAGTTGCATTTTTCAGGCTTTCCAGAAAGGCTTCCGCTTCGGCTTCGGAATCAAATCGTTTGTTTAATTCCGCTTTCAACAAGGTTTTGCCGTCGGGCAGGATAAACTCCGCAACAACCTTGAAATAGGCTTCCGCATCGAAGCGATTGATTTCCCTTTCTCGCTCGACAATCAAGCGCACAGCCACCGATTGAACACGTCCGGCGGAAAGCGCAGGCATAATCTTTTTCCAAAGAATCGGCGACAGTTCATAACCCACAATCCGGTCTAAAACCCGGCGCGCCTGCTGGGCGTTGACTAAATTCAAATTAATATCTCTCGGATTTTCTATGGCGTGAAGGATGGCGTTTTTCGTTATTTCATGAAAAACAATTCGCTTTGAGTCGTTGTGAGTCAATCCCAATACGGTAGCAAGATGCCAGGCAATGGCTTCCCCTTCGCGGTCTTCGTCGGAAGCCAGCCAAACCATTTTGGCATTTCTGGCTGCTTTTTTAAGCGTTTGTACCAACGCCTCTTTGCTTTGTTCTACAACATACTCAGGCTTAAAGTTGTTTGTTACATCAATGCCAAGCCCTTTTTCTTTTAAGTCGCGGATGTGTCCGTAACTTGAAAGTACTTGATAATCGTTACCTAAGAATTTTTCTATTGTTTTGGCTTTTGCCGGCGATTCTACAATAACAAGATTTCTATGCATACTTTGTTTGATTAAAAATTAAAATTTAATGCTTACTCCACCCATAATGTTGAATTTTTGCGCCGGATAGCCATACCAAATATCATATTTTTGAAATAAAAGGTTGTTTACCGACAAATTTGCCGATATAAGTGGAGTTATAATATAATTTGCTTTTATGGATAAATCGTATATATCTTTCATTTTATAATCACTGTCGCCGACCCGCCCAAACAGTCCTTTAAAAGCCAAATCCAGACGCAACGGCATATCCGGAACGAGGAAAAAAGCATCTGTTTCGGCTTCAAAGCGCGGCTTGTGATACGCTTCAAACGAATTTCCGCCGGCATCTTTAACACTCCAATTATACAATGTTCCTTTTACATCAATGCCGAAAAGGTCGTGCGAAATATAATTTACCTGAGCGCCGAGTTTGACACCATTTGCCGTTCCGTATCTCACGCACATGGTGTCGGTGAAAAAATGCTCGTCCTTCGTTAAGCGATATCCGGCGAAAACGTTCAGGCTGAGATTGGATAGGGGCAAATATTGCGCTCCGACGGTTGCGTCCACCAGCGACCGCGAATCCCATACCCTTATAGAAGGATACACATAGCGGTTTTCGTAAAACATGCTGTATTGGCTGTTGTCGTTCCGCCCACCGAGCGCCGATGCGTAAAACAAAAGCACATCCAACGGATTGTAGTTGAAACGTATATGGGGCGAAATCGCTTTTTTATTCCTGCCACCCATTTCCAAATTGGCGTTCACACCAAGCGTAAGATTCAGGTTGTCGCCTTCTATATAATAATAAGGAGTAAGCGAAAGGACGAAAAAGAGCGTCATATCGTTGAGTTTCCTGAAGGTTTTGGAATTGTATCCGTATGTTTTATAAGCGCCGCTCAAGCCATATTTGGAAACCGCGTCATAATTCTTATGTAAATCCCAGTCAATTATCAGGCGGTTTTCCTTTACACCCGGCGTTGTTTGTCCTAAATATTTTTGCCTGAAACGGGTATATTTCACATTGGCTGCGTAATTCAGTTCGTTTGGCGCGTCCGACACAATGCCGGCGCAGGCTTCCAGCATATTGTTTACTTGATTGGGAGAGTTTTTATCACCCGAATAATTAAATGAAGAACGGGTATATTTCAAACCGGCAGACAGTTTCAGGTTATCTAAACCGCATGTGAAATTCGCCCCGCCCAAGTTGTCATTCATATAAAACTTCTGTTTTTGAGAAGGCTCTTGCAAACTCGGATTATCGGAATTACTCGAACGGTGGGAGAAATAAACATCCAGAAAATCGCGCTCAGTATTCAGAATTTGATAAGCGGCGTCGCCGTCGAAATTCAAAGCGGAGCTTAACCCAAGGCTTGCATATCCTGCGTATTTCGATGTGTTCCAATCCGAAAACAGCGAACGCGGCATCAGGGGAACGATGCCGGGCTGCAGCTCGTAGTTCGTTGAATAATTTGAGAACGCTACTTTGGATTTCGGCGCTTGAGGCTCGCGTAATTCCGGCAACCGGTTGATTTTGACTGCAGGCTCAATTGTTGGGCTGTATTCTTTTTCCAAAATCATTTCGCGATTCAGTAAAGAATCTTTTTGAGCTTGCAGAGGTAATGTGCAAAGCCAGATGAACAATAAGATATAGATTGGTTTCATGATAATTTTTCTAAACGTTCATTGATCATACTCATAATATCATCTCCTTGCTGTTTATAGTTGTTTTGTAAACTTTCCAGATATTGGCGGGCTTGCAATTTATCGCCTTCGGAAAGACAAATGTCCGACATCAGGATAAAACTACGCGCCAGCCAATAGGCATGTGGTGTTCCCTGCTTGATATATTCCGAAATAACGTCTTTGGCGCGGGCGGCTTGTTGGTTGTCAAAACAGTATTGTGCCAGCAGGTATTTGGCTTCCGCGCCGAACGCCGTTCTTGTATCTTTCGCCAATTCCTGCAAATCTTTCTCGGCAAGCGCCTTTTCGCCCAACTCTCCCAACGCTTTGGCGCGGTAGTATTTGGATTCTTCTTTAATTCTCGGGTCGGAAATCTCGCCTTTCAACAGGAGATTGGCAGAGGCTGCAACTTGATTGGGTTTATGCAGGCGGGCAGCCGAGCGCATGGTTCCCAGAGCGCCTTCTTCGCGGTTCGACTTGCTTTCGGCTGTGTTTTGCAGGCATTCATAATACGGCAAAGCGCTGCTGTAGTCGCCTTCGTTATACAGCAGTTCGGCAAGGCGGACAAAGGATTCTTCGGTAAATCTGTTATTTCCTGCATCCAAAACCTTTTGAAACTCTTGTTTTGCCTCCTGGTAAGCCTTTTCCATATAATAGGTTTGAGCGAGGTAATAATGAGCATTCGTTCCGAACGCACCGTTGGGAAAAGACTGCAAATAGTCGATCATTCCGGTTTGCGCCCGTTTCACGTCGTTGCGCAGGAAAAAACGTTCGGCAGCAATATAGGTCAGGGAATCCCGCTCCGTTATGTCGAACTTGACGCCGCCGCCCAGCGATTCGACATATTGCGCATATCCGCTTATATCGTTCATATCAAGATATACCGACTTCAAATCCTGAATTGCAGTTACCGCCTCTTCGCTACCCTGATATTTTTCAATCACATCTTTATAAGCCCGCACCGCATATTCCGACTGATTAGCTTTGAAATACAGCAAACCGATTTGCAATCCGGCTTTGCGGGCATTGCTGTTTTCGGGAAAGCGCTCCAGCAGGTTTTGATATGTGTTTATGGCTGCCACTTCATTTTCCATCAGCACATAAGCGCGTCCCTTTTCGTAAAGCGCATCCGGCACGTATGGCGATTCGGGATAATCGTCGGCAAGGTTGTCCATCAGTTTGATTTTCCCTGCGTAATCTTTTTGTAAGCCCAAAACATATCCTCTCTGAAACAGTGCATAATCGCCGATAGAAGGCATAACGCGAAGCGATTGATTATAAGCGTTTCCGGCTTCTCCCAAGCGTCTGTCGTAGAAGTAACAATCGCCCAAGCGTGCGTATGCGTCTGCCAGTGCGGCAGGATTGTCCTTTTCCATATCAATATATTTGAGGAAATAACTCTCTGCCGAACCATACTGCCGCCTGTTGAAAGAGCAGTATGCCAATCCATAAACCGCTTGTGCCGAAAGGTTTCCGGCATTGCTTCCGGTATTCAAATATGCATGGAAATCATTTGTCGCTTGCGCGTAATTATTTATATTATAATTGGATTCGGCACGCCAATAAAAGGATTCGTTCTTTTCGTTTATCGCATAATTTCCGGCGTTTATTGCCTGCGTAAAATACCGGATTGCTTCGTTGTAATTCCCGTTGGTGAAATACACGGTTGCCAAATAATAATAAATTTTCTGTGCGGCTTCATGGATCTTGGCGTCTGGTTTTTCGATTTTGGCGATGGAAACCAAAGCCGTTTCGTAATTCTTGGTAGTCAAGTAAACATCTATTAAAGCATCGTTTACATTGTCGGAATAAATGGATTTGGGATAAGCGTTGAGGAAATCTTCCAAGACCGTAACCGATTCGCCAAACGCAGAAACCGAATTTTGATGCAGCAACATGGCATAATTATACGTAGCCGCTTCTTTGGCAAGCAAATCAAAATCCATGCGGGAAGCCGACTGGAAAGCAATCAGCGCCTTGTCGGCGTCGGCTTGTCTCAGGCATGCCTGACCCAAATACAGATAGATACTTTGCCCCCGCAGGTCGTTGCCCGGTTCGCTTTTACTCAGGTATTTAATGGCTTCCGGATAATCCTGCCGAAAGAAACAGCTCATTCCCAAAGTATAGAAGTCTTCGGGTTGCGGACTTTTCGCTTCCTTAATATATGTCTTCAAATATTCGCAGGCTTTCGGATAATCCATTCGCCGGAAATAAGACAATCCGACCAAACGGTTCATTTCGACGCTGTAATTGTGAGACGGATAGTCGCTCGTGAGTTTTCTGCCTTCGATAATCGTCTGTTCATAACGTCCCTGCGCAAAATTTATTTGCGTCAGATAATACAGAACGTCGGGATTAAACTCCGTCATCTCTTTAATTTCATTGAACAGGGGCAGGGCTTGTTTGTAATCCTGTTCCATATAAGAAATATAAGCCAAATAATAAGTCGCCGCATTGCAGTAATTCAGGCTGTTTTGTCTTAACAGATAGAACAGGCGTTTTGCCTCCTTGTTTTGCTTAGTTTGCAGGCAGGAATATCCCAAACGGTAGGCATAATCTTCCTGTTCCCACACTGGAAGGTTGTTCGGGTCAGCCTGTGAAAACCAGTAAACGGCAATCCTGTAATCATCCTGTTTATAATGAGTAGACCCAATCATAAAACAAACCTCGTCGCGATGTCGCGTAACCGGATAGTCATCCAAAAAGCGCTTCAGTTGAAGCCCGACGTCCGTTTTTCCCTGATAAAATGCGGAAGCGACCAACAGAAAATCAACTTCCCGATCCCATTCTTCGCTAATGGCAACCGACTTGAATTGAAGGAGTTTATCAATACAACCGGCATAGTTTTGATTGTCATACAACCATTTGCTTTCCTTAAAAAGTTGATCGGTAGAAATA
>JAIRKG010000064.1 GCA_031260235.1 Dysgonamonadaceae bacterium
TGTGCAAAGCAAAGCAGGCATGTTGTAATAATGAAGGAAATTTTAGTTTTCATAAAATAGGATTTTTTATTATTATGTTGATGGTAAAGGTAGTAAAATAAATTGATGTACAAAACATTTGCACAAAATTTATTATGTTTCTCCGGATTGCTTCGCTCGAAGCCCCTGCAAGGGCGGCGGCGCAATGTGGCGGTGAGGATGCAAAAGCAGGCTGTGTTAGCATTTCCCGCGTAGCGGGGGAAAAAAGAAAAAAAGAGGGCGGGGAAATGACGTTTGGGATAATTCCGATTTTTTAATTAACTTTGTCGCACCAAAAAAGCAGAACATGAATTTTGAAAAAGAAGAAATCAAATTATTTTTGGAGCAAATCTCTGCTTTGGAAAAGTCTTCTAATGAAGCAATTGAAATTTTGAAGCAATTGAAAGTTGGGTTAGAGACTGAGGCTGGGAGGATGGATTTGGAGAATAAAATTGTTGCGGAGAATGAACCTGTTGGATTTTTGGGCGATAAAATCAGCAAAGAAATTCATGCCGGCTTGACAAAATCGTTGACCCTCAATCAACGTTTTATGTTTTGTCGCGAACTGTTCAAAGGTGAAGAAAAGGAGATGAGCCAAACGCTCGCCTATATCAATACTTTGGAAAACATGGAAAGCGCGCTGGATTATTTAGACAAAAATCATCCCATTCAATGGGAAACCGAAGCGGGAATTGCGTTTAGGGAACTGTTGGAAAAACGATTTGCATAAAAGAAGATGGCAGATAAAAATAAATTATATGTAGCGCCCACACCGGTTGGAAATCTGGAAGACATGACTCTCAGAGCCATTCGTATTCTGCAGGAAGTTGATATAATTTTAGCGGAAGATACGCGGTCGACAGGGTTTTTATTGAAACATTTCGATATAAAAAACAAAATGCTTTCCCACCATAAATTCAACGAACATCAAACGGTTGATGGAATCGTTTCGCGGCTAAAGACAGGTGAATGTGCCGCCCTGGTTTCCGACGCCGGTACGCCGGGGATTTCCGACCCCGGTTTTTTGCTCATTCGTGAATGTATATCTCAAGATGTTGAGGTCGAATGTCTTCCGGGAGCGACGGCTTTAGTGCCGGCGCTCATAAATTCCGGCTTTCCGATGGATAGGTTTGCGTTTGAAGGCTTTCTGCCGCAGAAAAAAGGGCGGCAAATCCGTCTGAAAGAATTTGCCGGTGAAACGCGGACAATGATTTTCTACGAATCGCCTTTCCGCATAGTGAAAATATTGACACAGTTGTCGGAACACTTGGGCGCGGACAGAAAGGCTTCCGTTTCGCGGGAAATTTCCAAACTGCACGAGCAAACCGTGCGGGGCAGCCTGGAAGAATTAATAAGCTTTTTTACTCACAACGAGCCACGTGGAGAATTTGTGCTTGTTGTTGCCGGAAAAGTTTCTTAAAAAAACAGAAAACTACAATTAATATAAATCACTTAAAAAACTAAAAAACAATGGAAAAAAAATTATTATTATGGTGTAGCCTCGCGGCAATGATTTTATCCTCATGCGGGAAAAATTCAACCGAGTATAAGGCGCTGAAATCTCAACATGACTCGCTGCTCGTTGTCAATGCTCAGAACACAGCAGAATTGGACGAAATTGTCTCCCTTATGAACGAAGTGGAAGAAAATTTCAACAGTATTAAATCTGCGGAGAACTACCTGACCGTTCAGTCGAATGTACAGGGAGAATTGTCGCAGTCGGTGAAAGACAAAGTTCGTGCCGACATGCAGATTGTTACGGAAATCTTGAACAGAAACAGGGAGAAAATCGCCGAATTGGAAAAGAAACTGAAAAATTCGTCCATTCAATCGGGGCAGTTGCAACAAACTTTAGACAATTTGCGGATTCAACTGAACGAAAAGATAGCGGCACTGGTTGCCATGAATGAAGAAATGGAACGCAAGGACAGGAAAATCGCCGAATTAAGCGATAATATCCTCGCGCTTTCAAAAGACGTGCAGGATTTGAAAGTATATTCGGATGCGCAACGGCAAGCCATCGAATCTAAAAATAGAGAATTGAACACGGTTTATTATTGTTTCGGCACGTCGAAAGAATTGAAAAACCATGGCATCCTGAAAAGCGGGCAGTTAGGCACTAATTTCAATACAGATTATTTTATCAGGGTTATAGACCTGAATAAGTTACAACTTATTCCTTTGAAAGCTAAAAAAGGGAAACTCGTTTCCAAACATCCCGACGGATCGTATGAATTTACGAAAGATGCAAATAATCAAGCCGAATTAAAGATATTAAACTCCAAAAACTTTTGGAGTTTGACAAAGTATTTGGTTGTTGAAGTGGATATATAAGAAAAATTTATATATCTGCAATCGCAAGCGAAAGTAGCTCAGTTGGTAGAGCACGACCTTCCCAAGGTCGGGGTCGCGGGTTCGAGCCCCGTTTTTCGCTCATTCTTTACAATTAATTAAGAGGCATAAAATATTTCCGGAATAAACCATTCTTTAATAAAACAAAATCATGGCAAAAATTAAACCGTTTAAAGGCATCCGTCCTCCCCAAAAGTATGTAACAGCAATTGCTTCCCGCCCCTACGACGTACTTAGTTCGGAAGAGGCGAGAACCGAAGCGGCAGGCAACGAAAAATCCCTGTATCACATCATCAAGCCAGAGATTGATTTTCCCTCAGGCAAAGACGAACACGACCCCGACGTCTATAACAAAGCCGTCGAAAATTTCAATCTCTTCAAAGAAAAAGGCTGGCTGGTTCAAGACGACAAGGAAAATTATTACGTATATGCACAAACAATGAACGGACGCACCCAATATGGACTGGTCGTTTGTTCATGTGTGGACGATTACATGACCGGCGCTATCAAAAAACACGAACTGACGCGGAGAGACAAAGAAGAAGACCGCATGAAACATGTCCGCATCAATAACGCAAACATTGAGCCGGTGTTTTTTGCCTATCCCGACAATCCCGCACTTGACGCAATGGTCTCGGAAATCGCAAAACAAACGCCTGAATATGATTTTGTTTCTTCCGATGGAATCGG
>JAIRKG010000068.1 GCA_031260235.1 Dysgonamonadaceae bacterium
ATGTTGAAATACCTGACATCGGTTGCAAAAAACCGAAATGTACACCATTTTTTTCCCTATACAATTTCGTTATTTCAGCCAAACCCGTTTTTATCTCACAGGAAAATGATTCCGCATTGTAATAATAAAAGTTGGCCTTGCATTTCCAATTTTTACCATCGTCATTACCTGTTAGTTCTACAGATAAAATGATATTTTGAGGTGTTTTACCTTTTGCAGTCAGGTGTGTTTTTTTGCTTGTCCACAAAAAGCGGGCATCCTCTATCGGACTGTTCAGCAAATCCTTTCTATTTAAGGTAACTCGTTTGTTTTTGTTCAGTTTTCCCTGTTCTTTGGCTGCAACATAGTGCCGAACGCCGATTTCCCATAAGCACAATGCCTGAAAAATTGTGGACTTGCCGGAATTATTAGGACCAATAATTACGACAGAAGAAGATAAAGGAAATGACACGCTTTCCAACTTCTTAAAATTCTCTATTTTGATATTTGTTACCATTGCAAATTATTTTTTTTGCGAAAGTATAATTTTTTTCGGACATAACAATTATGGCTGTATGCACACAATCCACACAGTTGCAACTGTGATTCTAACTGTAAAAATAGTTCTTCCCTCCGCTTTCAATAACCAATTCTTTTCTTTCCGAAGCCTCCGTAAATCCAATAATCCGGGCTTCAATCCCAAACGAATTGGAAATAGCAATCACCTCTGCGGCAAACTTTTCCGGAAGATAAACCTCCATCCGATGCCCCATATTGAAAACCTTATACATTTCCTGCCAATCGGCGCCCGATTGTTCCCGAATTAGCCGGAAGAGCGGCGGAACCGGGAATAAATTATTCTTAACGATTTTCAGTTTGTCCACGAAATGCAGTATTTTCGTCTGCGCCCCGCCGGAAACATGCACCATGCCGTGGATTTGAGGACGCAATTCGTCTAAAACTTTTTTGACGACCGGCGCATAAGTGCGCGTTGGCGAAAGCATCAATTTTCCCGTGTCTATTCCCAAATCTTCAATCGTTTCCGTCAATGTCTTTTGACCGGAATAGATTAAATCGACAGGTGTATTCGGGTCGTAACTTTCGGGATATTTCGCTGCCAGGTATTTTGCAAAAATGTCGTGACGCGCGGAAGTCAATCCGTTGCTGCCCATGCCGCCGTTGTATTTTTTTTCGTAAACGGCTTGTCCGCATGAAGATAGACCGACAATTACATCGCCTGCGCGGATATGGGCATTATCTATCACGTCCGAACGTTTCATGCGACAGGCAACCGTGCTATCGACAATTATTGTTCTCACCAGGTCGCCGACGTCGGCAGTTTCGCCGCCTGTCGGATAGATATGCACGCCTAAAGCGCTCAGTTCTTCGCACAATTCGTTGGTTCCCCGAATAACGGCAGAAATAACTTCGCCCGGAATCAAATGTTTGTTCCGCCCGATTGTTGAAGAAAGCAGGATATTGTCTGTTGCGCCCACGCAAAGCAGATCGTCGATATTCATAATCAAAGCGTCCTGAGCAATGCCTTTCCAAACCGACAAGTCGCCGGTTTCCTTCCAATAGATATAAGCCAAAGAAGATTTGGTGCCGGCTCCGTCGGCATGCATGATGTTGCAACAGGCAGGGTCTCCGCCCAGAATATCAGGGATTATTTTACAAAAAGCCTTCGGAAAAATGCCTTTGTCGATGTTTTTAATGGCATTGTGAACATCTTCTTTCGCCGCCGAAACGCCACGTTGCATGTATTTTTGATCAGTCATATTGAGATGTAAATGTATATGTATTCAAAGAATTTGTTTTTCACGTATTGTTCGGAAATAGTTGTAAAAATCATCGCTTTTGGGGAACTCCCCGGAACTTTGGGAGTACACTCCGGAACTTTGGGAGTACACTCCGAAACCTTGGGAGTACACTCCGGAACTTCGGGGGTACACTCCGGAACTTCGGGGGTACACTCCGGAACCTTGGGAGTACGCTCCGGAACTTCGGGAGTACACTCCGGAACTTCGGGAGTACGCTCCCAAACCTTTGGGGAACTCCCCAAAATCTTGGGGGTATACCCCTGATTATTCGTTAATTCTTCCGCAATCCCTGCAGGTCACCAACTCTCCCTTAAACCGCTTTTCAACCAGCATCTTAAGCCGGTTGCACATTCCGTCTATACGAATCTCGCTTATGACGTCGTCAGTGAAGGCAAACTTGAGCAGCAAAACGGCTTCCTCTTTCCTGACGCCGCGCGAACAGATATAAAAGAGCGCCTGCTCGTCCAACTGCCCTGTGGTCATTCCGTGAGAGCATTTCACGTCGTCGGCATAAATCTCTAATTGAGGGTTGGAAAACATGCGGCAAGAGCGGCTTCCCAGCAAGTTTCGGTTGCTCTGGTAAGCCTCGGTTTTCCGGGCATTTTCGGCAACAATAATCCGCCCGTTGAAGACTCCCTCCGCCTCGCCGTCAAGTATATATTTAAACAATTCCCTGCATTTGCAGTTTGGAGCTAAATGATTGATAAGCGTATAATTATCTATCTTTTGCCGGTTGTCGGCAACAGCCATTCCATAGAGGTGTGTTCCGGCATGTTTGCCCGCCAAATCGACAGTATAATTGTTGCGCGTTGTGCCGTTGTTCAGCGTAATGCTGTTGATTCTAACTTCCGACGCCTCGTCCTGCCGGACAAAGCAGTTGGTTAGCCTGATTGTGTTCGGGCTGCTTTCTTCCAGTTCGCAAAAGTCAAATCCGGCATTTTCCCCGGCATAAATCTCGACGACTTGTGTATTTGCAGTTATCGGACATTCGTCGTAAGCATGGTCGCAGACCAGTATTTTTGCCTTTGCACCCCGTTCGAGTATAAATAACATCCGTCTGTTAATCAATGAATTATTATTGCCTGCCGAAATATTAGTCAATTGAACCGTTCTGTCGATGACCACATTTTCAGGTACATACAGAACATATCCATCCTGCACAAAAGCAGTGTTGAACGCAGAAAGCCCATCCTCCTTCGCGCTCGCAATTTGATTATAATACTTCGTAAATAAAGAAGGATACTGCCTTGCAAAAGCGTTCAGGCTGTCGGAAAAGACTGTTGCCGGCAAGTCGTTTTGCGTTTTATTGCCAACAAAATGACCGTTGACAACAAAATGTTTGTGTGAATTTAAATTGGGAACATCACAACGAAAAACCCTGTATGGATTAACGTTGATACTTGCACGGCTCAGGTAAAAACCAAAATCAACGTCATTCCCGTGCAGGCGGGAATCCCAAGCGCAGGGATCATCATGCGAACCCCGCTTACGCGGGGATGACAAAACGGTTGATGCAAACATATCAAGCGCCGCTTCGCGGTAAGAATTAAGCAACGGCGCACAGCCTCTGTCTATCTCCTTTCTATACGAATTAAAAAAGTCAATATACTGTTTCATACACTTTCATTCTTCGCCTTTCACCCAGTCATATCCTTTTTCTTCCAGTTCCATAGCCAGTTCGGGACCTGCAGTGCGAATAATTTTCCCGTTATACAAAACATGTACAATATCAGGCTTTATATAATTCAGCAACCGCTGGTAATGCGTTATCACTATCGCCGCATTTTCCGGCTTTCTTAACCTGTTAACGCCTTGCGCTACAATCCGGAGCGCATCTATGTCCAACCCGCTGTCGGTTTCGTCAAGGATAGATAATTTCGGCTCCAGCATTGCCATCTGGAATATCTCGTTACGCTTTTTCTCGCCGCCTGAAAAACCCTCGTTCACCGAGCGGTTTATCAAATTCTTGTCCAATTCGACAATCGCCTGCTTCTCGCGCATCAGTTTCAGAAAATCGCCTGCTGATATCGGCTCTTCGCCCCTGTATTTCCTGTGTTCATTGACGGCAGTTCGCATAAAATTCACCATACTCACCCCGGGTATTTCCACCGGGTACTGGAAACTCAAAAAAATACCGGCAAAAGAACGTTCCTCTGCCGGCATTTCAAGCAAATTCCTGCCCTCAAAAATAATCTCGCCTTCGGTAACTTCAAAAGCCGGATGCCCAACCAACACTGCCGATAAAGTGCTTTTCCCCGAGCCGTTCGGTCCCATAACGGCATGAATTTCCCCCGCTTTTACATGTAAATCCAAGCCTTTTATGATTTCTTTTCCATTGACGGAAGCATGTAAATTCTTTATTATTAACATAAATTGTAATGATTAGAGCGGCAAAATTACATGAAAATCTTGCTATTTCAAAGTTTTCACCTACTTTTGTATATGGAAAAACTGAAATCACTCCGTGTCATATATAAAAAACCGACAGGAGAAAATTTCCTTGCCGAAATACCCGGAAAACAATCTATCACAGTAGTTTGTAACGAATTGCAACAGATGGAACTCAACAATATGTTGCCTGTCCTTCACTCCGGGAATATCTTTAATTTGCTGAATGTAAAAGAACTGTCACCCGATACTTTCGCTGCCGAGTTCCTTATTTTCGAGCCGGATTATCTGGTCGATATCAGTATCCTTGCCGAATGTTTTCGTTCCTGCGGACGGCATTTCCTGAATTATACCCTCTCGCGCTTGCAGGAAAAAGAAACTACGCCTGCCATTTTGCTTGGGAATACCGCCAATTTTTTTATTGACGAACTGGTTAACGAAGACCCCAAAAACCCCGCCGACTATCAATCCGCAATCAAAAAAATGTTCAAAACCGCAGCATTTGGATTCACCGCCTGCGAGGCTTTGAAAGACAGCGAAACGGAATCCAAGTTTTTTGCCGATAGCCAAAAGCAGTTTAAAAACATCCGCTATGCCGTGCAAAAGTTTTTCCCGCGAGCCGATATAGACAGGGAGAAGTCGGTGCTGGAGCCGTCATTTATCTGCAACACATTGGGAATACAGGGACGTTTGGACTTAATGTTGAGCGATTATTCCGCTTTTATTGAATTGAAATCGGGGAAAGCGATTGAAGATTTCCGCACGGGCGGACAATTCATTCGATCTGCCGAAAACCATTATACGCAAATGATTTTATATCTCGCCGCGCTTGAATTTAACATCGGCGTGAAAACATCCAAAATCCGTTCCTATCTGCTTTATTCCAAATATCCCATCATGAGTTGTGAAAACCATTCACGGAAACAATTGCACAAGGCGCTGGAGATCAGGAATCAAATCGTGGTTCAGGAATATGCTTTGCATACGGCAAACGACTCGACGGTTACGGGCGAACTGCTCGCCAAAGTCAATGCCGAAAATCTGAATACCGAAAACCTTTCCGGCAAATTCTTCGATAATTACCTGACGCCGTCAATCAACCGTTTCTCGATAGCCTTCTCGCGCCTGAACGAAATAGAAAAAGCCTATTTCCTGCGGGTATATACCTTTGTATTGAAAGAATTATGGCTTTCAAAGGCGGGCGAACGCGAATACGAAGGCGTGAAAAAAGCGGCGGTTTTGTGGAATGCATCATTCGATGACAAACTAATTGCAGGCGAACTTTTATATGATTTGAAAATCACAGATAACCGCGCAGCGGAAGAAGACCATACAATCCGTTTGGAAATTCCGGTATACAGGGATATGTATTTGCCGAATTTCCGCGTGGGCGACGCGGTCGTGTTATACGAAAGAAACACGGTGGAAGATACCGTCAATAACAGGCAGGTTTTCAGGGGAGCGATCGAAGTGCTGAACGGGAATACGCTGATAATAAGGATTCGCTACCGGCAAAAGAACCGGCAGGTTTGGAATCCCAATGCGCTCTATGCCGTTGAACACGACTATATGGACACGACTTTTACCGGAATGTTCCGCGCTCTAACCTGTTTTTTATATGCCAACCCGGACAGAAAAAAGCTCTTGTTAGGTGAAGGACACACGCCAAACGGCACACAGGCATCCCCCGTTCATCCTTCGCCGATATTTCTCCTTATCGGTCCTCCGGGGTCGGGCAAAACTTCAATCGCCTTGAAGCAAATGGTGGAGAGCGAATTACAAAAGGATGGAGCGAATATCCTGTTACTTTCCTATACCAACCGCGCGGTAGACGAGATTTGCAAAGCGCTTTCGGATATTAGTCCCGCACCGCAGTATATTCGCATAGGTAACGAGTTGAACTGTGCGCCTGAATTTCGTTCGCATCTGCAGGAGAATTATTTGGAAAATTGTAACAGCCGCCGCGAAGTAACGGAAATCATCGACCGTTGCCGGATTTTTGTTGGAACGGCAGCCTCCGTTTGGAATAAACAGGAACTTTTCCGGATGAAACATTTTGACCTTGCCATTATCGACGAGGCAACCCAATTGCTTGAGCCGCAACTTTTGGGCATTTTTTGCGCACGGAACGCAGCCGGTGAAAATGCCATTGATCGTTTTGTGTTGATTGGCGACCATAAGCAGTTGCCTGCCGTCGTCATGCAAAGTAAGGAAGAAAGCCGCATAAACGAACCGATTCTCAATGCAGCCGGATTGACCGACCTGAGCAGTTCGCTGTTTGAGCGGCTCTACCGTCAATATAGCAAACAGGGGCTTACATCCGCTTTCGACATACTAACGCGACAAGGCAGGATGCATCCGGCAATTTCGGCATTTCCCTCCAAATATTTCTACGACGGGCGTTTGGAATCCGCCGGACTGCCGCATCAAACCGAAGAATGGACAGGGCGCAGCCGCGTTCATTTCCATTCAATCAAACCTTTGGAGAATGAATTGACGGATAAGGCAAATATCAATGAAGCATTGCGGGTAACGGAGATTTGCCGCGAATTATACGGCAAATGCGCAAAATTCAATCCAAACAGCGTTGGAATTATTACGCCTTATCGAAGCCAAATTGCATTAATCCACAAAAAATTGCAGGAAACGGCAATCGAAGCATTTACAAAAATCACAGTCGATACGGTCGAACGGTTTCAAGGCAGCCAGCGCGACACGATTATCTATTCCTTTTGCGTGAAAACGGAAAAACAACTGTATTTCCTCCCCAACCAAATGGAAGAAAACGGCAAACCGATTGACCGCAAATTGAATGTTGCACTGACCCGTGCACGGAAAGAACTTTTTATTGTCGGAAACAGGGAACTGTTGTGTAAAAATGAGATTTATCGAAAGTTGATAGAATATATTGAGGAAAATAATAAATAAATGGATCTAATTAGTTTATATTTTTTGGGCTTGCTTTGCGCTTTCGCCCCCGTCATTGCGAGCGAAGCGAAGCAATCCGGAGAAAACCCCACACGTCATTGCGAGCGAAGCGAAGCAATCCAGAGAGAAAAAGGCGGTAGCCTTTTTTACTATACTTAAATTCTGGATTGCTTCGGACTTCGTCCTCGCAATGACGGGGCGAGGTTTTGCCGCAGGCGAAGCAATCCGGAGAAAACCCCACACGTCATTGCGAGCGAAGCGAAGCAATCCAGAGAGAAAAAGGCGGTAGCTTTTTTTATTATACTTAAATTCTGGATTGCTTCGGACTTCGTCCTCGCAATGACGGGGCGAGGTTTTGCCGCACGCAGGGCAATTAATTTTAAGCCTTAAAAACGTTTGCTACACACTGTAGCAATTAATTTTAAGCCTTAAAAACGTTTGCTACACACTGTAGCAAATAATTTTAAGCCTTAAAAACGTTTACTACACACTGTAGCAATTAATTTTAAGTCTTAAAAACGTTTACTACACACTGTTGTAATTCATTTTGAGCCATAAAATCATTTGTCTCATGCAAGACAATTCATTTTAAGCCCTAAAATCATTTGTCTCACGCAAGACAATTCAGTTTGAGCCCTAAAATCATTTGTCTCACGCAAGACAATTCATTTTGAGCCATAAAATCATTTGTCTCATGCAAGAAAAGTCTTTTTTAGACAAAAAGCCGTTTTTCTCATGCAAAATAACTTAATTGATGTATCTTTGCAATGTAATTCATCTATTTACAAATTTCAATTTTTAATAATTAAAACAAGGTAATCATGGTTAAATTTAAAACTTTATTATTTCGTGCTTTGCCTAACGGCGCTCATTACAGCTTCTTTGAAAAAGTAAACCGCGAACTCGCTGACGCCGGCGCTGACGTGAAAGCCGCACTCGCTTCGCTACTGCCGGAATTTAACAAATGGTTTGCAATGGAATATGCAGACTTGGAGTGGTATCGCAAAAGCCAAATCACCGCTTCCATTAGCGACGCAAGCCACCGCCTCGATCATGCCATATCCGGATTGCTGGCACACGTAAACTCCGCCCGATACAACACGGTAACCAATGTTGCGATCGCTGCCGAACACATCCACATCGTGCTTAAAAGTTACGGCAGCATATCCGGTAAATCCTATCAGGACAAAATCGGAAAAGTAGACGGCATACTTGGTCATCTCAACAACGAACTTTATCCCGACATGCAAACAATTGGCGGCACCGCATGGATTGGACAAATCACCTCCGCCAACAACGCTTTACAAACCCTTTTGGAACAACGGGACGCCGAACAACTCGGAAAACCGGAAAGCGGATTTCGCGAAACGCGGAAAGAAATCGAAACCGTGTGGCGACAAATAATACTCAAAGTCAACAGCGCCATAGCGCTCGCAATCGATTCCACACCGCAGTTTGAAGCATTCGTAGACGCGCTCAACCCCGAAATAGACCGCCTGAACCACGCCTATCACCACGCGAAAATCGACATTGCCGCCGCCGAACCCGCGCCAATCGACCCGCAACAATACACCGGTCAACCCATTACCCCCGCGCTCAAGGTCCTGTTTGTTACGCCCCACGCCGGCACTGTCAAACTCGAACTCGGCAAAGACTATAACGTTACATATAAAAACAACGTGAACGTCGGCAATTCCGAAGCAACCATTCACGGCAAAGGCGAATATCGCGGGCAAAAAACGGTCACTTTCGTTATTGTAAGATAAATTTTTTTATAGAACCCCGCAGCATACACGCCGCTTCCGGCTCGGTAGTGATTGTCAAGGGCAGTTCCGGCTGGAGCAGGAAAATAGCAATCTAAATAAATCCGTCTAATCTTTTCTTTTTGAACCCGACAAGTCGCAATGATTTGTCGGGTTTTTTTGTTGGCTATATTGCTTCGCTTCGTTCCGGGTGACGGGGCGGGGTTGCAAAGCCGTAGCCGTCATTGCGAGGACGAAGTCCGAAGCAATCCATTTCTTTCTTTCCTGGATTGCTTCGGGCAAAGCCCTCGCAATGACGGGGTGGCTGGATTGCTTCGCTTCGCTCGCAATGACGTAGTGGGCTCGCAATGACGGTTGCAGGGGTTTCCGGATTTTGGGGCATATCAAAAATAACTTGTACCTTTGCAATGAGAATACATGAATTAAGTACAAATTGATATTGTAGAAAAAAAATAAAAATATTAATATTTGAGAATTATGAATCACAATTTATTTTCCGAAAAAATGAAAGTGGCAGACTTGGTTTTGACCAACTATCGGCTACTGTTTGTCTTTCCCTCCTTCAAT
>JAIRKG010000112.1 GCA_031260235.1 Dysgonamonadaceae bacterium
GGATCCGAAAGTAGAAGCGGCTTGCTGCGATCTGTTCCAAACGATGCGCTCGGCAAGATCATAAAC
Organism: Dysgonamonadaceae bacterium; assembly: GCA_031260235.1. Classification (GTDB taxonomy): domain Bacteria; phylum Bacteroidota; class Bacteroidia; order Bacteroidales; family Azobacteroidaceae; genus Azobacteroides. The sequence goes on from JAIRKG010000112.1 coordinate 67, forward strand.
CCGTATGTCGACATTCAAAAGCGTTTCCGGAAGATTGTGGCTCAACACGAAAATCGTACTTGTTTTTGCGGGATTACCCTTAGCGTACAAATCAACAATAGTCGGCTGATATCCTTTTATTACGTTGAAATGCAAAGTATCTACCGTCGGATTATTCATGATGTCCCAAACGTGGAAAGACAAAACATGTTTGCCTGCAGGCAGATGGGGGATTGAAAAACCGATGAGCCAGTTATCCCCGTCGGACGTTAATTCAAAATCGTGCTGACTTTGATAATAAGTCCGGTCCGCTTTGCCGTCGATGCTAATCAGGAAATCGTGACCAAATCCGGTTCCGGATACATTAATTCCGGTTTCATCATACACCCGCGCATAGAAATAAGGTGTTTCGTTCACATTGCCGCCGTCTTTGAAATCATTTGTGTTGAGGTACATTTCCTTGATTTGGGGTCCAGTCCAATCGGGGTCGACCTCGCTGGTTCCGGATAAAATATAGTTGCTGAAATTTCCGAAAGCATCGGATTTGCCGCCGTCTAATGTTGCATAAAAATTCATTTTGCCGTTTTTATTCGCGTAAGACGCCGAGTCGTCAACCGCATAGGAGATGTCCAAAGGAACGGTAAACGAAAATGAAAACGAGCCGTTGGCGACATTCGTTTTTGTCTGAGAAATCATGTTCGGATAGGATGCAAAGGAAAAATACTCGTTATTAAGTGAGCGGTAAGACTTGGTTTCCTGTTTGCCGTCAAAGATGGAAGCTCTCAATTCACCTGAAAAGCCGTTTGCTTTATTGCCGTCGTCATCAACAATACTTCCCGTTACGGTAATTTTTTCCAGGGCTTTGAAAGCGAATTTTGTATTGTCGTCGTCCACAACTTCCCCATTGACGGTTTCCACTTTTACTTTCATCTTTGGATAATTCAGTTCCAATGCGGGGTCGCCCAAGAGAATATAGTTAAACTTGTTGTCGCCCTGCAAGGCATTTTTACTTTCTCTCAAAACATCTCCCAGACGAAGATGTTTTCCCGCCGGATCGGTCAGAAACAAATAGTGTATCAATTTTTGGTTAATGTCGAAGTTGCCGCCGGAATTAACAACGCGGCTGGTTGTATATAAAGCGATTGCACCGCTCTTTTTGTTCAGGAATGCTGCTTCGCCTCCGGAAGCGCTTATTCCGTCGAACCATCCGAAATCGCAAGTGGCGGTTATCCACAGCGGCAAGTTTTCAAAATCCATTTGCCGGACATCTGTTATATTCAGCATATCTTCGGCAGACCAGGCAGACGTATTTCCATGCCCCGTATAATTTACCAAAAAACAGCCGTTGTTCAAGGACTTCAAAAATGCTTTCTTGGCGTCTGGATAAGTGGTTTTCCCATTTACACTAACCGGTCGATAGGCGTCCATAAAATATTTGTGTACAACATACTCCGGATATTTTTCGTACATATAATCGGCCAGAGTATTGGACTGCCTGGTATGCTGCCAGGCAGGATCGTCGGCGCCCGTGTCGTCTGCCGTAAAAACAAGATTGCTCTTCCAGTTTCCACTCTTCGTGTCGTTCATATATGCAATCACTTTATTCACGGCATTTTCAGCCTGATCTACCGAGTTTACCGGAAATCGGCCGATTCCCAGGCAGAGCGTTCCCGAAAGCGACGCAGCTGCCGGATTGCCGTCTTCCAAAAGTCCGAAATAGTCGTCCGAGCCATAAGACTTCAATTCGTCAACCGATTCTCTCATCTGATAGGTCAGCAAATAATATTTCGGGTCTAAATTTTTCACCTTGGGTTCAAGAAAGCGATTGTCGAACATGCCGTCGCCAAACAAAAGCAGGTATTTGGGTTTTTCCTGTTCATCTGCAGCGCGGTCGTAAAACATTTTCATCAAACGGCGATAGGCGGATGCATCGGGCGTTCCGGAAGAAAATTCATTGAACACTTGCCTTTCTTCCACGACTTCAACCTTCAGTCCGGATTTTTCGCGGTGTTTCGCTGCTAAAACTTCGGCTTGCGCCAAATAGACGGAAGGCGTTAAAATGACCATATCCGTTTGAGGCAAAGCATGCAAGTTCTGACTGGGAATTTTCTCGCCGACGATTTTGGGAGAAGGAAACGCGCCACTCGGATCGACCATTACATATTCGCGCAAAGTATCGGCGTTTGCCTGCGCGGTGAAATGCAACCGCGTTCCGTCCAAAGTAGTCTGCATCAATTGAGCGTCGAAATTTCCGGTAATGTCCCAAACCTGAATGGAAGCCTTAGTTTTATCTATGGCATAGCGGACATTTTGGGTCTGACTTTCCCGATTGCGGAAAAAAGTAAAAGACGTATTGTAAAATTGTAAAGTGCGTTTCATGTTCAAAACGATGTAATTCAGGTTGGCAAATGCTCCGCCGGCATTGTAATCAACCGTTATTGTTACGGGGTCTGTTTTTTCTCCGTCCCAGTTTTCCCACTTTTCCACCACCCTTGCCTTGGTGTATGGACTATCGCTTGCCATGGTAAGGATTGGCAGAGAGACGACGGGAACTTTTCCCGCCGATAATGTTACGGTAGCAGTCGCTTTTGGCGCGGCGGCGAAAGAGAGTTGTATTTTGCCCTGGTCGGAAGTGATTCCGGGAATGGAAAATGAAAACTGTTGCCGAGTGGATTGTCCGGCAAAACTTTCGCCAAATAATTCCCTGCCTGTATTGGCAATCGTCGTTAAATCGCGTTCATGGAGCGCATAATCATCGAAAACAGACACGGTTGTATCGGGATTGGACACGGAAAGAATGGTTGTCATTTCCTTGGGACCGGATTCCCCTTCCGTTAAAAAGTAAGAACCGAAGGTCGAATACGGATTGTTTTCGTGTTCAAAAGCATCGTTTGCCGGATTGTATGTCCATTTGACCGTTCCCCTGCCGTAAAAAAGCAGGTAGTCGCCGGAGTTGAACACGTTGTCGCTGCCTTTATTGATATATACCGAAACTTCGGGGAGATCGTCAATATACGATGGTTTTGTGAAATTTTCGTCGAGAATCCACCCGCCATAACCGTAAATCTTTACTTTGGACGGGTCGTTGAGATACTTTTTCATCTCGTCGTAGGTTAATTTATAAATGCCGTTGCCGTCGGTTTTCATTTGATACCAGTTGCCGGACGATAATATGGATGTTTCGGCATAATTACTTTCTGCAAACAAATGGTGAAGCGGGCTTAAGCATAAGATTAAAAGTACGAATAATTGTACGCAAAGGCGCAAAGGCGCTAAAGACTTTTTATTTACACGGATGTTTGTTAAACATAAATGGTTCATACTTTTATTAACGAATTGATTGGGTTTTTATTACTTTCTGTGGAAGATTACCTCGACCCTGTCGCAGTAAAGATTGTATCACAAGAAAAAAACAGATATTTCATTATTTAATAACCATAATTTTTGTAACAATACCTTGAGCGCCGTCGGAAGAAGACGCAAAAACAAGATAGACGCCGGCTTTAACCGTTTCGCCGGAACGATTGATGCAGTTCCATGTATATAAACTGCCGGTCGATTGCCCCTGATTGATCAGGTTGCCTGCCATATCGGTAATTTTCACGGTGGAATTTTGCATCAGTCCGGAGATGGACACTTGCTCGCCTGCATCTGGACGCACCGGATTTGGAAAAGCGTGAACGTCGGAGGAATAACTT
>JAIRKG010000013.1 GCA_031260235.1 Dysgonamonadaceae bacterium
TCGACCGGCATTTGGAAATAAAGCTTAACGCAAGCGATATACTGAACGAGGATATGATTGTCTATCGCAACGCCGGTAGCGACGTCAACGGAGCTCTGTACGATAATACCGCTCTGGGCTTGGACTATAACAAGGGCGACGATATAATGAGCCGCATCGGGAAAGGGGTAAACCTGTCGCTCTCGGCAACGTATAAAATTTAATGGCAATTTTCGGGGTCGAAAAACGTTTTCCGAGTACTCGGCAAGCATGAAATGAATAAAACATATAAATAATTTAATTTTTTTATTTGGATTTTGAAAAAGCCTCCCGACTGGGGGCTTTGGTTTTTTTGTGTGGGTTGCTTCGCCGCACACGTCATTGCGAGGCGAAGCCGAAGCAATCCAGGAAAAAATAAAACATGGATTGCCGCGCCGCTATCGCGCCTCGCAATGACGTGTTTCTTTCCAGGATTGCTTCACTGCTTCGCAGTTCGCAATGACGGTGGGCAATCCGGAATTGAACAAATAAAAGCGGTGATATTGTGATAAGCGATAGCTCCTCCACATCTTTGCGTAATCATTCAGTCGCTATCAGTTCCACCGCCGGATTAATCAAAAAAAGCCGCTCCGAAGCCCGCGTAAAAGCGGTATAAAGCCATCGGTAATAATCGATGCCCAAATATTCGCGAGGCGCATAAGACAAATCGAGAAAGACGTTTTTCCATTGCCCACCCTGCGCTTTATGGCAGGTTACGGCGTAGGCATATTTCACCTGAATGACATTGAAATAGGGGTTTTCCTTCATCAGTTTCATTTTTTCTCGTTTCCCGACTACGTCTTCATAATCTGCCAAAACAGCATAAAATAATTTGTCGCTCATTTCCTTCGGCAGGGCAGGCGAATCGGTGCGCAAGGTTTCCAAAAGGATTTTGACTTCCATTTCCATGTCGTAATCGGGGAAGCGCACCAAGACGTCGCAAAAATGAAAATCATACAGTTCCTGCGTTTTCTGCACCCGAAGCACCTGCATCAAATCGCCGTTTGCAATGAAATCCATTGTTGCCTCGTTTTTTGCCCAGTAATAATTGTTTTTGGCGACCATCAGCAAATCGCCGGCAGTCAATTCTTCTTCGCGCAGGAGAATCCGGTTGCGGACACCGTTGTTGAAAATCCCTGCGCGCTTGTTTGAACGGGAAATGATGATTGTTTCCTCGCGTCCATCGCGGTTATAGGCGTCTCCGATAGCTTCTGTCAATTCTTCGCCACTGATCTTTTTTACGTCGGGGAAATTTTTCAAGCGAATTTGCGGATATTCATCCGTCCGGTTCCCGTCCAACGCTTTCCGCAGAAGCGTGGCGTTTGACAATATGCCCGAACTTTCGACTTGACGGACAACCTGCGTTAATGTCACGCTATGCACTTCCAGACCGTAGCCTTTCAGGTTTTCGACGTTCAGTGCGGGACTGTCGGTTTGGGATACCGGCGGCAACTGCGCCGAATCGCCCAAAAGAATCAAGCTGCAACCTTCGCCGCTATATATATAATGAATGAGGTCGTCGAGCAGCCGTCCCGTACCGAAAATGAAGGAATCCGGAACATCGTTTGAAATCATGGACGCTTCGTCGACAATAAACAGGGTGTGTTTGTGTAAATTCTCCGCCTGTACGAAGCCGGACGGTTCGTTGGAAAAGATTTTTTGGCGGTATATTTTTTTGTGGATTGTGTAGGCATTTTGGCCTGAATAAGCGGCGAGTACTTTGGCGGCGCGACCTGTAGGCGCTAATAAAACGGCTTTCTGTTGCAACCCGTTCATGGTTTTGACGATTGCGCCGACCAGCGAAGATTTTCCCGTGCCTGCATAACCTTTCAACAGGAAAACAGAGTCGCCGTTCCGGTCGAAAAGGAAGGCACCTAACTTCTCCATGGCTGATTGCTGCTCGCCGGTCGGCTCGAAGGGGAAATTTTTTTTGATTTGGGATGAAAAGAAATTGGGGAGCATGTAATTATTAATTCGTAACTGATAATTCCCAAGCCAAAGCGCTCGCCCCCAAAATAGCAACCTCCCCATCATTCAATTGGGAAACAATGATTTCGGTTTTGCCTTTGCAGATACTGATTACGTTTTTATCCATCGCTTCTTTCAAAGGTTCTGTCAGTAAATTGCCCGCATGAGCCAATCCGCCGAACAAAATAATGGCTTTCGGACTCGAAAAGGCAATAAAATCGGCAAATGCCTCGCCTAAAATTCTTCCGGTAAACTCAAAAATCTCAATCGCCATCCGGTCGCCGGATCTTGCTGCTTCAAATACGTCTTTGGATGTAATCGGACGGGACGTAATGCTTCTCAATAGGGTTTCTCTTTCCGGATAAATTTCCAGAAACTCACGAGCAGTCCGGGCTACACCTGTCGCCGAAGCGTAGGTTTCCAGACAGCCTGTTCGTCCACAGCCACACAAACGACCGTTGTGGCGTACCGTACGTACGTGGCCTAATTCGCCTGCGAAGCCGTCATGGCCGACGATCAACTGTCCTCCGGCAACAATTCCGCTGCCCAAGCCTGTTCCCAAAGTTATTACGATGAAATCTTTCAGTCCTTTTGCCGCTCCGTAAACCATTTCGCCCAGAGCGGCTGCATTAGCGTCGTTAGTTAATTTGCAGGGCAATCCCGTTTTTTCGGAAACAATCGCAGCCAAGGGCACAGCGACAGTTTTCGCCCACGGAATATTTGCTGCGCGTTCAACCGTTCCGTCATTCATATTGCCGTTGGGAACACCCATCCCGACACCTGCAACATTGCCGGTAAAATTATTCCGGCTTATCAATTCATTAATCGTGGCGCTTAAAGCCTCCGCGTAACTCTCGCCGGTATTGTAATCAACCGTACTGACAGAACTGCGAAACAGTATCTCTCCCCTTCTATCCACAACTCCGATTGCGGTGTTTGTGCCTCCCATATCAACTCCGATTGCATAAGATTTGTCCATTTGTTTTCTTGTTTTATAGTTTAATATCATACAAATATAGAAAATCTTCTTTGCAATTCCTTTTTTAATAATTTTGCACACTCAAATACCTGATTGTAATAACTTATGAAGGACAGCGCAAGGCTCGCGCTTTGGCGCAAGGCGTGGAAGGTCCTGTTTCGCAAATGTGGACGATTACTGCCCTGTAAATGCACCCTAAAGGGATTATTGTTTGCGACGAAACGGCTACCAACGAGTTGAGAGTGGGGACTTATAAATATTTTAAAAATATTGAAAAAAAATAATTCGGATTATACTAATTTAATTTCATAATTTTATATATATTTGCACTTGAATTAAAAATTAAGTTTGTGACGAAAGAAAAAATTCTCACACCGGCGAATCGGATCAATAACGTATAGTTAAAAAAATATATAAAACATGGAAAATACAAACACTTCAGGAAACTTAGACGCTAAACATTTCAGGAAACACGTGGACGGAAAAAATGTTAACCTGTTTATTCTGAAAAATAAAGCCGGCATGGAAGTGTCAATCATCAATTTCGGCGGTAAAATTGTATCTATTCGCGTACCGGACAGGAATGGAAAGATGACGGACGTGGTTCTTGGTAAAAGTAACATTGACGATTATATGAACGATCAGGAACCTTATTTCGGCGCAATTTGCGGACGCACGGCAGGACGAATTGCCAACGGTCGTTTTGAATTGGACGGAAAAGTATATAACTTGGCAATAAACAACGGACCTAACAACTTGCACGGCGGTATAAAAAGCTTCAATACTGTAGTTTGGGATGCCGAACAAACGGACGAAAAGACGCTGAAACTCTCCTATCTCTCCAAAGACGGCGAGGAAGGCTTCCCCGGAAATCTATCCTCTACGGTTATCTATAAACTGACAGACGAGAACGCCCTCGAAATCAACTATCGAGTAACAACAGACCAATCAACGATTCACAATCTCACCAATCATTCCTATTTCAACCTCTCAGGCGAAGGCGACCCATACATCGGCGACCACGAACTACAAATCAACGCCGAATCGTATCTCCCGACCAACGATGTTGCAATCCCTCTCGGCAAGCCAGAAAAAGTGGAAGGAACGCCTTTCGATTTCCGTACGCCGCACACAATTGGCGAAAGAATCAACGAAAAAAATACGCAACTGATATATGGAAACGGCTATGACCATCCTTTCGACCTGGGTAAACGGGATGCGGCGCTGACAGTATGTGCCAAAGCCGTTTCACCAAAAACGGGAATCGCGCTGGAAATTCTGACCACCGAGCCCTGTGTCGTGCTTTATACCGGCAACTATCTCGACGGCAGTTTTCCCGGCAAAAGCGGACACCATTATCCGAAGCGCTCTGCTTTCTGCTTGGAAACACAGCATTTCCCCGACAGCATCCACCACCCCGAATATCCGACAACGGTGTTGAAGGCGGGCGAAACATACAAAAGCCAAACGATATTTAAGTTTTCTAATATATAATCTATTAATTGTACAATTATGACAAACAAACAGCAAGGCAACATTGTTGCAATCATCGTGATGATCTTCCTTTTCGGGATGATCTCGTTCATTACTAATTTAGCTTCGCCTATGGGCGATGTTTTGAAGTTCCAATTCGGCGTAGCAAACTGGATGGGAACGCTTGGCGTATTTGCAAATTTTATTGCATACGCAGTTATGGGTTATCCGGCAGGTAATTTACTTCAGAAGCTGGGTTACAAGAAAACAGCGCTTATCGCTATTGCGATTGGTTTTGTTGGTATTGGTATCCAAACTCTTTCCGGAAATTTGGGCAGTTTCGGCGTGTATTTATTGGGTGCTTTCATCGCCGGTTTTTCCATGTGTTTGCTCAACACGGTTGTTAATCCGATGCTTAACTCGCTCGGTGGCGGAGGAAATAAAGGAAACCAATTAGTTCAGGTTGGCGGTACATTCAATTCTTTTTGCGGCACGTTGGTGATTATTTTGACCGGCGTTTTAATTCCACATGGAATCCAGAATGCCCAAATCAGCGATGTTTTTCCGTTGATGTTCGGCGCTTTGGCAGTTTTCGCATTTGCTTTTGTTGTGATATTATTATCGCAAATTCCTGAAAAACAAAAAGAACAACAATTGGCTTCGGCGGAGGCTTCTCAGTACAGTGCATTATCGTTTCGCCACTTCATTTTAGGTGCAATCGGTATTTTTGTGTATGTAGGCGTTGAAGTCGGTATTCCCAATGTTTTGAACAAATGGCTGCAAAACCCTGATTTAGACGTATTGCGGTTGAACGGTAGCGGAAGCGCGGAAGCGATTGCCGGATCTGTTGCGGCAACCTATTGGTTTTTGATGTTGATTGGCAGACTTGTCGGCGCTGTTATCGGTAGCAAAGTATCGGCAAAATCTATGTTAAGCGTAGCTGCCGTAATAGGTTTGGTACTCACGTTTGTCGCCATGTTTGCGCCAACGAGCACACTTGTAGATTTGCCCGTTTTCAAAAACGATTCGAGCGGATTATTTGGTTTGGAAAAAGTGCCTGTTAACGCAGCTCTCCTTGTATTGATCGGTTTATGTACCTCAGTGATGTGGGGCGGAATTTTTAATCTTGCGGTAGAAGGTTTAGGCAAATACACCGAAAAAGCATCCGGTATATTTATGGTGCTTGTCTGCGGTGGCGGCATTCTTCCCTTGTTGCAAAACGGTATTGTTGATTTCACCGGCGAATACTTGACAAGTTACTGGGTTGTTGTCGTCGGATTAGCATATTTGCTGTATTATGCGCTTATCGGCAGCAAGAATGTTAATAGAGATATTCCTGTTAAATAAAAGGCATTTTTCTTATATTCAAAAAGCCCTCCTGCTTTTGGCTGGGGGGCTTTCATTTTGCCTTAATTGCCAAACACATTTGAGGAAATAACAAAGAACTTTTCTTACATTTGCCACATGGATATTGACGCATCATTTTACGATTCTCCGGATTTGCTGAAACAGCTAATCGCTCGCCCTTCCTTCAGCAGGGAAGAGGCTGATTTGGCCGATTTTCTGGAAAATTATCTGAAAGAGAGAAAATTAGTTCCTTATAGAAAGGGAAATAATATTTGGTTATTGTCGCCGGATTGGGACAATCGGAAACCGGTTGTCCTGCTTAATTCGCATATTGATACCGTCAAACCGGTTGCAGGTTGGACGAAAGACCCTTTTTATCCGGTAGAAGAAAAAGGGAAAATCTATGGTTTGGGGAGCAACGATGCCGGTGCATCTTTGGTTTCCCTGCTTCAGGTTTTTTTGATCCTGTCGGAAACGCGACAGGAGAATAATTTTATCTTTTTGGCTTCCTGCGAAGAGGAAGTTTCGGGAACGGGCGGAATCGAATCCGTATTACCCTTGCTGCCGCCGGTTGATTGGGCGATTGTAGGCGAACCTACCGGTATGCAGCCTGCTATTGCCGAAAAAGGGTTGATGGTGCTGGATGCAACGGTTTACGGAAAATCGGGACACGCGGCTCGCGACGAAGGCGAAAATGCCATTTATAAAGCGATTCCGGTTATTGAATGGTTTCGCAATAAGCAGTTTACAAAAGTAAGTCCTTTGTCGGGCGCGGTGAAAATGACCATCACGGTAGCGCAGGCAGGAACGCAGCACAATGTAATTCCGGACGAATGTAAATTGACAATTGACGTCCGAACCAACGAATGTTATACCAACGAGGAACTTTTTACGGAAATAGCCTCCGCTTGCGGTTGCGAAATAAAAGCGCGTTCTTTTCGACTGAACGCTTCGCATATTTCGCCCGGACATCCTTTGGTAAAACGCGCCGTACTTCTGGGTTTAACTCCTTTTTCCTCACCGACGCTTTCGGATCAGGCTTTGATGCATTTCCCATCCTTGAAGATAGGTCCTGGCGAATCTTCGCGTTCCCACACTGCCGACGAGTTTATTTGTTTACACGAAATCAGGGACGCTGTCGATATATATCTTCGATTGTTGAATCATATCGGATAATTTGTGGGCATTTCGCAGTCCAAATTTAACATTTTCCCATCTGTTTTTAACAACTTGGCTGTTCTGTTAAAAACATTTACTTTTTTATGGCAAAACATTTTGCTTTTGGGGGATGTATATGTTAAAAAAAGTCGCTACTTTTGTTAAAAATTTGACAAGGCAATAAATTAAGGTAATGAGAAAATCGGTTATATGGTTGTTGGCGAGTGTAATGGTTTTTGCTTTTGTCGGTTTGCTATGTTTGCAGGTATATTATATCCATATCATTATTAAAAACCAGCAAGACCAGTTTACCGATGCGGTTAAAAGAAGCTTGCTTCAGGTATCGCGCAGTCTGGAATTAGATGAAACTTCCCGAATATTGCGAAATCGAATCTATGTTATTGATCAAAAAAACAAACGGATAACTTCCGATAATCTAAAGCCGATAAACAGTTCGGAGCAATTAAATGTTCCCGACGTGCAAATAGATAATCCGATTGCAGCGAACTATGGGAAAAGTGATTTGCGTTCCTTATCTCAAACTTTTCAGGAATCTTTAATCGAACAGTATATCTACCGTGAAAACCTGATAAGCGATGTAATAAAAATATCCTTGAATACGCATGAAAAGCCGATTGAAGAACGGATTGATTTCAAGAAACTGGAATTGTATATTCAAACCGAATTGACAAACAACAATCTGGCGTTGCCTTTTCGTTATGCAATCAAAGAATACGATACCGATTCGATTTATTGGAAAAGTCCTGGTTATGATTCCGACGGTCCGGGAAATGTTTTTTCACAGGCATTGTTTCCGAAAGACCCGTTCAAAGCCAAGGCATACGCGCTTTTGGTCACATTCCCGACGGAGAAGAATAATTTTTATGACTCTATTCGTTTTGTAATCCCGTCGATCGCTTTCACGTTCTTCCTTCTGGTCGCATTTGTCGTTACGCTTTGGATTGTGATGCGGCAAAAACGCCTGTCCGAAATGAAAAAGAATTTTATCAACAACATGACGCATGAGTTAAAAACCCCAGTGGCAAGTATTTCAATGGCGTCGCAAATGCTGACCGACGAAAGTATAGTGGAAATGCTGGCAAAAGAGGGGTCTTTGTGGGAGTCGGCTTCCTTTAACAAGATTACGCGAACGATTTCGGACGAAACCAAACGGCTGCATTTCCTGATCGACAAAGTTTTGCAAATGTCTATGGTGAGTGACGGCGATTCGATTATGAAAATCACAGAAGTGGACGTCAATGACTTGCTATTTAAAACGGTACAAATATTCAATATACAGGTGGAAAAATACGGCGGAACGCTTGAATTGGAACTTGAAGCAGTAGAATCGATTGTTTATGTTGATGAAATGCACTTTACCAACGTGCTTTTCAACCTAATGGAAAATGCGGTTAAATACAAGCGGCCGGATGTACCGCTGAAACTTTGCGCGAGAACCGAAAATGAAGGGGATAAAATATTGACCAGCATTTCGGATAATGGAACCGGAATCAAAAAAGAAAACCTGAAAAAGATTTTCGACCGTTTCTACCGCGTTCCGACCGGCAATATACACAATGTGAAAGGCTTCGGCTTAGGTCTGGCATACGTAAAAAAAATAATAGACGAACTGAACGGAACGATTAAAGTGGAAAGCGAATTAAACGCAGGAACGAAATTTACTATCAGTCTGCCGTATGTTCAATAATTTGAAAAATAATATTTAACTTAATTAAATTATTTCTTATGGGCGAAAAAATTAAAATTATAGACGAAAAAATCAAAATCTTCTTATGTGAAGACGACGAGAATTTAGGGATGTTGTTAGGAAATTACTTGCAAACAAAAGGATTTGATGTTGATTTGTTCCTCGACGGCGAAGCAGGCTTCAATGCTTTTCCGAACAGCAAGTATGATTTCTGTATTTTGGATGTGATGATGCCCAAAAAAGACGGGTTTGCCCTGGCGCGGGACATCCGCATGACAGATCAGAAAGTGCCGATCATTTTCCTGACCGCTAAAAACTTGAAAGATGACATTTTGGAAGGTTTCAAAAGCGGCGCCGACGATTACCTGACCAAACCGTTTAACATGCAGGAACTTTTGCTCCGCATCAATGCGATTCTCCGCCGAATCAACGCAAATAAAATGAAGGTCAACACTTTCTATCAGATTGGAAATTATACTTTCGACACACGGAAACAAACGCTGACATTTAATAAAGAAGTTACGAAACTGACGACTAAGGAAACCTACCTTTTGATCTATTTGTGTATGAACATGAACAACGTCCTCGACCGCGAGATTGCCGTTAGCACCATTTGGAAGCCTCTCCCCAATTTCTATCAGTTTGCCTCACGCAGCATGGATGTGTATATCACCAAACTGCGGAAATTATTGAAAGGAGACAACCGCGTGGAAATCTTGAATATTCATGGGAAAGGTTATAAACTGCTTGTTCCGGTAGAATTAACGAAGTGACGTGATTCACCAGACATTAATCCCAATCTTAATGCCTGCTGCCGGATACATCCCTCTGTATCCGAATCCGAAAGGAGTACTGTTGTATGCCGCCTTGTTCTTATTGTACAAACTGTGGGCATACCCAAGTCCGAAATAATATTCCACGAGAAACGTGCGATGGAAAGTAGAATGGATGCCTATGGAAAGATTTGCTGTAAACTTATTGTATGTTTGACTGCAATTTTGATATTGATATTTATAAAAAGTCAAGCCGTCTTCTGCTTCATAACCATAAAAATCCAAATTCCGATATTGAACGCGATAATAAGTATATGAAGCGCCGCCGCCTATATAAAGAGATTGCAAAATATAATATTTATACGTGCTACCGACGCCCAAACCGCCCAATCCGATAATTTGTTCAAAATCGGAATTGGCAGTAATATAATTGCCTGTGTTATTGTGAGGCAAACAATATCCGGTTATATTCGCCTCAATACAGTCACCCGACTCCAGCCGTTTTGCCACATTCAGCCTCAAAGAACCGTTGTACATATACAAAGGCTCTATCGAAAAAGCATAGCGAGGAATCTCGTCTTCGTCATACGGCAGAACCGGCGCTTCCAATTCAAACGCTTGATTTTGCCGGGCTTGCAGACTCATATTTGCGGAAAATAAAATCCCGCTTAACAATATAACATAGATTTTATTCCGATTCATAATCCTTATTTTTTTACTGTTATTTCACTTACAAATTCTAACTGTCCTCCCGTATAGTCGAATTGATACAGCCCTTTGTCCGTAGAAGCAAGCAACAGTCCGTTTACGGGAATTACATCATACTGTGTGACCCTTATATTCGTGTGCTGTAAATCGCCCGTCCAAACAACGGTATCAGGTCTGCCAATGTTATACATTTTAATGTTCGTGGCATCGCAAACAAACAGTTTGTCTCCATCAATACCTAAACCTCTCGGAGAACTCAACGTTTCCGTATGTTTCTCTACCGGATTGCGAAGGTCTGAAATATCATATATTTTTAAGACATTGGATCTTCTTCCACACCACTCGTTTTGAGAATTTAAGGTTACATAAGCATAATCCCCTGATGCGACAACGGGGTCGCAACTGCGGATATGCTGTACGCACGACAATTGTGCCGGACGGTCGGGAGTAGTAACCGAGTAGATATACATCCCGTCCTGCGACCCGATAAAGAGCAACGAATCTTTACTAAAAATAGTTTCTATGCCAAAACCAAGCTGAACATCCCTGAGATCCAAATAATACGGTTCGGCAGGATTTAAGAGTTCAAATATCTTTAAAGTACTGTTATCCACCGTATACAGATAATCGTCTAAAATCGTAAAGCGCGCCATAGAACCACCCTGCCCCACCGAATCTCCGCTTCCGACCGAATCGCCTCCGTCACATGCATTCGCAACCGAAATATAAACCACAATCAGAATTAATTTATAAATTGTTTTCATATATAATCAGTAATTAAGATTAATCATTCCTTTTTTCCCACGCAACAAGAATATATCCTTCCCTGTCTCTTTCCGAATAAAATACCTCATTATTCGGGGAAACGGGTTCGGGAAACACATTTTCTATCCGTTTCGTTTCCTCTTTCATTTCCAAGTCAAAAGCAACAAGATCCACAGCATTGTCCAGATACATTATATTGCCTTTTACCGCCATATCCAAACACCCCGGAGCCACAATAAATCCCTCGTTTTCAGGATGTACGGAATCGGAATTGTTAATAACATGCACGCCCTTATATTTCTCATTGATGTAAATATAAGGGCGTTTGTAATAGATTTTACCGGGGTTTTCCAATTCCCTGGCGGATTGATACGATACGGATTGATTAAGATCCGTCCGCTTCATAAATACCGGAATATAATCCCACGATCCATAATCCGAGTCTGCATAAGACGTTGTTAAAACAAGTATCCCTGTCACAGCGAAACAGATAAGAAATTTGTGTAATAGTCTCATAAAAATAAAATTAAGATTGACAAAGGTAACCATTTTTATAATTGAAAACAAGCCCCCACCCCATCGTCATTGCGAG
>JAIRKG010000022.1 GCA_031260235.1 Dysgonamonadaceae bacterium
ATTACCGGCGCTGACATAAAACAACAACTTGTAAGGATGGTAACAGCCCTCAACCCGCGCATTGATTACTACATTCAGGTTTACGAGCCCGGCAAACACGCCATTGACCTGCACTCCCCAAAAACAACAATCCAAATCCTCACGCCCCTGCCGCTCGAAATTGCCGCAGGAACACAGGGACTGGTGCAAATAAAAGTTCGCTACAACACAGGCTCCGCTGCCGGGACAGTCGAACTGCGCGAAGGATACGACTATATCAAACGCTATGAAAACAACATCGCTCCCAATCCAAACGCCAAAGTAATCGCACGCGGCATTGGAAAATACAAAGGCGAACAGTTCGCTACCTTTGAAATCAGAATTATCAATTAAAATAAAAATATGGCAAAAAGCGCATTACAAATTGCAAGGGCTGCCTATGAGCCCAAACTTCCTAAAACATTAAAAGGAATTGTAGAAGTTCGGGAAGGAATTCCCACAAAATCGGTTTCCGACCCGGAAGCCATCAAACGGCTGTTTCCGAATACTTACGGAGCGCCTGTTATCACTTTTACGGAAGGAACGGCAAAGAAATCACATCCGGCAATCAATGTCGGCGTGATTCTTTCCGGCGGACAGGCTCCGGGCGGGCACAACGTTATTGCCGGTCTTTTCGACGGCATCAAAAACCTGAATCCGGCAAGCTGTTTATATGGCTTCATCCTCGGTCCGGGCGGGTTAGTCAACCACAAGTACACGGAACTGACAGCCGATATTGTCGACGAATACCGCAATACAGGCGGGTTCGACATCATCGGTTCCGGTCGCGACAAGCTGGAAAATAAAGAGCAGTTCGACAAAGGGCTGGAAATCCTGAAGAAACTGAACATCACGGCGCTCGTCATCATTGGCGGCGACGACTCCAATACCAATGCCTGCGTGTTGGCGGAATATTATGCCCAAATCGGCGCAGGCGTGCAGGTAATCGGCTGCCCGAAAACCATAGACGGCGATTTGAAAAACGAAATGATAGAAACGTCCTTTGGTTTCGACACGGCTTGCAAAGTCTATTCCGAAATTATCGGAAACATTCAGCGCGACTGCGATTCCGCCCGCAAATACTGGCATTTCATTAAATTAATGGGACGTTCCGCTTCGCATATAGCGCTGGAATGTGCGCTTCAAGTGCAGCCGAACATCTGCATTATTTCGGAAGAAGTGGCAGCTAAAAACCAGTCTTTGGACGACGTTATTAATTATATCGCAGGCATTGTAGCCCGCCGCGCCGTAAACGGCAATAACTTCGGAACGGTATTGATTCCCGAAGGGCTAATTGAATTTATTCCCGCAATCAAACGGCTGATTAGCGAACTGAACGATTTTCTGGCAAAGCACGATGCCGAATTTAAGAAGATAAGAAGAAGCGAACAGCGTTCCTATATTATCGAAAAACTGAGCAAAGAAAACGCCGATTTATATGCAAGCCTGCCGGAAACCGTAGCGCGGCAACTGACTTTAGATCGCGACCCGCACGGAAATGTCCAGGTTTCGCTGATTGAAACGGAAAAACTGCTCGCCGAAATGGTGGGAAACCGTTTGGCGGAATGGACGGAAACAGGTAAATATGTCGGAAAATTTGCAACGCAAGTGCATTTCTTCGGTTATGAAGGACGTTGCGCCGCACCTTCCAACTACGACGCCGACTACTGCTACTCTTTGGGATTCACGGCTGCCGGCCTGATAGCAGCAGGGAAAACAGGCTATATGGCATCCGTCCGCAACACGACGGCTCCGACTGCCGAATGGATTGCAGGTGGAGTGCCTGTCACAATGATGATGAATATGGAACGCCGCCACGGCGAAATGAAACCGGTTATCCAAAAGGCGCTGGTGAATTTAGACGGCGCCCCCTTCCGCCAGTTTGCCGCCAACCGCGACAGTTGGGCTCTCAATACCGATTATATATATCCGGGACCTATCCAGTATTTTGGTCCTGCGGAAGTCTGCGACCAGCCGACAAAGACTTTGCAGATTGAACAGGCGGAGAAACATAAATAAAAATTGCAGGGAATAATTGCGGCAGGTTAATAAAAAATGTCGTGGCTAAATCATGCCGTCGTGATTTCCCTGCTTCTGATTACTTCATATAAAAGAATTGCAGCCGCAGCAGATACATTCAAGGATGCGATTTTTCCAAACACAGGAATTTTAACAATTTCGTCACACAGGCGGAGGCAGTCCGACGAAATACCGAAATCTTCGCCGCCCATAACAATGGCGGTTGGGTTGGCGTAATTGACTGCAGTGTAGTTTTGGGCGGCTTTCTCAGACGCAGCAACTACTTTATATCCGCTGTTTTTCAAAAACCGAATGGCTTCGGCAATACTCGTTTCTTTGCATACGGGGATGGTCAGGAGGGCTCCGGCAGATGTTTTTACGGCGTCGGCGCCGACGGATGCACTGTTGCGGGCGGGAATGACGATGGCGTCTACGCCGGCACATTCACATGTGCGAGCAATGGCGCCGAAGTTCCGAACGTCGGTTACGCCATCTAATAACATGATTACCGGGTTTTTGCCTTCTTCATACAGGAATGGCACGACGTCTTCCAACCGCTGATAGGCAACGGCAGAGATAAACGCAATGACGCCCTGATGATTTTTGCGTGTCAGGTGGTCTAATTTTTCCTGTGGGACACGCTGAACAGGTATCCGCGTTCCGCGGACGATGTTGAAAAGCGTGTGCGAAAGGTCGCTTTGCAGATTGTGGCGCATCAATATTTTGTCGATTTCTTTGCCGGCTTCAACGGCTTCGACAACGGCTCTTATGCCGAAAATCATTTCTGTTCCTTTCATGTTTTTTGCCGCTTATTGTTGTTTTAAAATAAAGTCATTTGCTTTTCCATTTTTATCGGAAAATTTGCAATAAACAATTCCCTGCCATTTTGGTTGGAATTTTCAGTAATATTTCTCATTCCATAAGTCAAATTCCAACTCCGAATATTTGCAAAAGAAAATAAATCTCTAATATATAAACTGTCGTCGTAAGTTATAAGCCATTTATGTTTACAATTTTTCATGTTTTCGGCAAATCTTTTATGATCAAATGATTTGTGCAAATGTCCGTTTTTGCCGTACAATGCTGATTTTGTTGCTGAATAATACGGTGGATCTAAAAATATAAACACGTTTTTACCGTCTTTTTGCACAACATCCTCGTAATCGTAATTTGTTATCAACAAACCGTTTAATATTTTTTGTAAATCATTTAAGCGCTGTATGCTGCTTTCCGTAAAACGCCCTGTAAATGCTTTTTCGCTGTAACCTCCACTCAATGTTGTACCTGAAAATGTTATCCGGTTATATACAAAAAATGCCGCCGCTCGTTCCATATCATTAAATTTTCCAAAATTTTCATTCAAGAACAAATATAACTCTTTGCCTATTTGATACTTGTTTTTCCATTCATACACTTTTGCAATTAGCGCTTCAACGTCTTTTTGCGTAATTTCCCAAAACTTAAAAAGTTCTGTATATAAATCGTTTATCCAAAATTTTTTATTTGGAAAACGTTGTTTGACATACACAAATACCGACCCTCCTCCGAGAAACGGCTCTCTGAATTCATCAAAGTCAGGAATTAATTTTGAAATAGTTTCAATCGCCCGACTTTTTCCCCCAGGATAACGTAATGGACTTTTTATCATTTTGCAAAACCAATTTTAATTATAAAACCATTTTCCTTTGCTTCATCAAACAGTGCATCAATAAATTTGATTTGTTTCTGTGAAAAATTATTATTTGAAAGGAAATCCGTTTTGTCTCTAACAGGAACTTCAGAGGTCAACTCGCCTTTCAATTTTGTCGAAGTTAAATTCAATACCGCTTTGCACTTCATTTCCACTTCATCAACCGACACATGACAAAGATTTGAATATAAAATCATTTTCAACAGTCCATCTTTTATATCGCCTATACTTGGCAAAATTGCATTTTTAGAATGTTTGCTCTCTATTAAAGAAACAGTATCATTATCTGTTTCAATTTCATCAACGGTAAAAAAGTATTGTCCGCCAAGATAATTGGTTATTATGATTTTTGCTTTTGTTAATGTTGATAATGCTTCTTTTGGTTGGGTTGTTATGATTTCTCGCGATTGTGCTTCTTTTGCCTTTTCTCTTGAAAACTGCATAAATTGCTCTACGTCTTTGCCGATTTTCTCTTTGAAATTATCTATTCCATTAAAATCATGCAATTTTGCGCCTGTTGTCTTTCCAATTTCAATATAAGATTTTTTTGCTTTATCGATAATACTGTGCAAATTATTTTTCAGTTCATTCAAATTCCAATGCGATGCAGAACTGTGATATTGTTCAATTTCTTTGATTTTAGAAATTACATCTTTATTATCAAATTGAAAATTCGTTATTTTATTCTCGTAATTTTCATTTTTGACTGCTTTATTATAATAAGCAAAAATCACAAAAACATCTAATAGCGACATCAATGAAACAGTGTCCCATTGCAAAAAATCCCGGTCACCGTCAATACCTTCATCTTTTATAATCGGAATAACAGTAATTTTTTTTGAAACATTAAGCGTATTATAAACTCTTTCATAAGGGTAAGAACGGGTACGTTTGGGTGATACCCATTTAGCAACGGCAAAAGAATGTTTGCCGTCATTTAATCTGCAAGACGAATTTGCATCGTTTATATCAAACTTGTCAATATTAATATCGTTCAGGTCTTCAGCAAGAAAAACTTTATATTTTATACCTGTTATTTTGCCTTTTATTTCGAGACTGTCAGGTTCACAATACACACGCTTTTTTTCTGTCTGTTCATACACAATCTTCTTCTTTCTTGGTCTTTTAATACCAAAAGAACCCTTAAAAATTTTTCCTTTCCTAGTTTTAGTATCTCCTTTACCCATATAAATTATATATTTCAAATGCAAGTTGCTATTTATGAATAGTGTGATTTATCAAAAGTAAAGTCCAAATGAAAGCCGCGTTCATATATTCAACAACGCCTTGGCATTTTCAATCGCCGCCTCCGTCAAATCCGCTCCGCTCAACATTTGCGCGATTTCGCGAATGCGCTCCTGCTCCGACAGGCGGCGGATTTGCGTCTCTGCCAAGTCTTTTGTTTCATCTTTATAAACCAAAAAATGCGATTCGCCGCGGGCGGCAATCTGCGGCAAATGGGTGATGGCAATCACTTGCATCGTCGTCCCCATGCGGCGCATGACGCCGCCGATCCTGCCGGCTATTTCACCCGAAACTCCGGCGTCTATCTCGTCGAAAATGATGCCCGGAAGTTTCATTGTTCCGGCAATCAGCGATTTGATGCCCAGCATCAACCGCGAGATTTCGCCGCCGGAAGCCGTTTGCACAACCGGTTTGAGTTCGCCGTTTTTATTTGCCGAAAACAGATAACATACCTCGTCTGCGCCGGTGGCGTCGAATGACTTCGGCGACAGTTCCGCCGTAAAGCGTATATGGGGCATCCCCAAAACGCCTGCCTGCGCGACCAATTGTTTTTCCAAGTCTTTGGCGGCTTTTTTCCGTGATTGCGAGAGCATTTCCGCCAATTTCGACAGCTGCGCATACGCCTCCGACAGTTCTTTTCCCAGGTGTTCCAACTCTTCTTCCGACCGGTCTATTTCGTTGATTTGGTTGCTTAAATATTCGTGCAACGATATCAATTCTTCAACGGAGTCCAGATTGTGTTTGTGCTGCAAGGAATAAATCAGGTCGAGGCGACGGGCAACTTCCTGCAAACGTTCCGGTTTAAATTCCATGTTTTCCTGTCGGAGGTCTATATCCGGCGCTAAATCCTTTAAATCCAGATAGACGGCGCGAAGTCGTTCGATGATTTCTTCTGCAGCCGGATATATTTTTTGCAGTGATTGCGCCGTGTTCAAAGCTTCTTTCAAAGCAACAATCACTCCGTTTTCATCTGTCGAAAGCGTCTGTCCGATACGGTAAAGTCCCGATTTGATTTCCTCTGCGTGCGACAAAACTTTCTGCTCCTCTTCCAATGCCGCCTGCTCGTCCACCTGCAAATGAGCCTCTTCCAATTGATTGAACTGAAAGCGGATATAATCTTCTTCCGCCTGTTGCCGCTTTATTTTTTCCTTTGCGGCATGAAGCTGTTTATTAATGGAAACATATTTTTTATAAACAGATTGATAGTCGTTTTTCAATTCACGGTTTTGGGCTAAAACGTCTAAAACCTGCAATTGGAAATGGTTGTCGGCAAGGAGTAAATTTTGATGCTGCGAATGAATATCAATTAAATAAGCGCCCAATTCCTTCAAATCGTTTAAGCAGGCAGGGCTGTCGTTAATGAACGCCCGCGACTTTCCCGACGACCATATTTCGCGCCGAAGAATACAGGATTGCGGGTCATATTCCAAATTTTTTTCCTTAAAAAAGGACGCCAGCCGGTAGGACGAAATATTGAAAACACCTTCTATCAAACATTTGTCGGCGTTTTGTTTGATTGATTTGGCATCTGCTCGCTGCCCCAAAATCAGCGACAATGCGCCCAGAATGATAGACTTCCCTGCGCCCGTTTCACCGGAAATCACGGAAAATCCTGCGGGAAAATCAATTTCCAGTCTGGAAATGAGCGCATAATTGCGGATGGATAATGATTGCAGCATTTATTTATGTAAAGGTTCCAATACGCTTGACGATGCGGGAAAAACGTTCCACAGCAAATCATAAGCGTTCTTTTTTTCTTCGGCGGATGCCAGACTTGCGATAGACACGATCTCTTCCAGTTTGCAGTCGGCAAACATTTGAAGCAGGATTTCGGAGTTTCGCTCGTTGCGTATATCTTTCAAAACGGGAAGAGCATCGAGAATTGTCGTCCTGCCCCGATCGGGATTAGCCGCCATTTCGTCAAGCCCCTTGCGATGGTAAGTATACCAAAAGTCGCGGAACGGCTTCATGGATTCGGAGAGAAAAATATT
>JAIRKG010000104.1 GCA_031260235.1 Dysgonamonadaceae bacterium
CCCTGTTGTAATTCTTTGATACTCATTTTCTGTAATAATTTGTTCGGTGTAAATAATTGATAAAATCGATACGTGTAATCAGTCCTTCAAAACATCCTTCCGGACCTTCGACGATTGCGACCATTCCATTGTCGAATATCCGTAACAGTTCGGCGGTCGAAGCCGTGTGTGCGACGGTCACCAAATCTTTTTTCATTATCTTTTCTACCAGCGTTTCGGTTGTATGAATACCGGAATTTAACGCCAGCAGCAAATCCGATTCGTCGATGATACCGACGGTTTTTTTGTTTTCCATGACCGGAATTTGCGAGATGTCATAGAGTTTGAAACGTCCGTAAACAGTTTTCAGTGTATCTTTCGGACGAGTGTAAATGATGGCGTTGTCGGCAAATCGTCGAGTAATCAAATCGCGCAGGTCGCCGTAATGTTTTGATTCGGTGAATCCCTGATCGGCAAGCCAGTAATCATTAAACATTTTTGAGAGATATTTATTTCCGCCGTCGCAAGCCAGCGTAACCACGCGTTTCGGCGTCGTCTGTTCGCGGCAATAGCGAATGGCGGCGTTAAGCAATGTTCCTGTTGACGAACCTGCCAAAATCCCTTCGTTGCGGAGCAGTTCGCGAACAGCCTCGAAACTTTCTCTGTCGCTCACCGTGTATGCTTTACGCGTCATCGACAGGTCGGCAATGTCGGGAATAAAATCTTCGCCTATTCCTTCGACTAACCATGAATCGGCGTTTGTTCGCAAAACACCGTGATTGACATAATCGGCAAGAATCGAACCTTTCGGGTCGGCAAGAATAAATTCGGTCTGGGGCGAAAATTTCTTGAAAAAATGTGTCAGTCCCGTAATCGTTCCCGACGAACCGACACCAACGACTATTGCATCGACATGCTGTTCCATCTGTTCCCAGATTTCGGGCGCGGTAGTTTTTTCGTGCGCCAGAGGATTTGTCGGGTTTTCAAATTGATTGATATAATACGCTCCGCGTTCCATAGCAATGCGCCGGGCGTAATCCTGATAATATTCTGGATGACCTTTTCCAACGTCGGAGCGTGTGATGATAATCTCGGTGTCGAGCGCCCGCAGGTGGTTGATTTTTTCCTGACTCATTTTGTCGGGAATCACCAGAACAAGTTTGTATCCTTTCAGTCGTGCGACCAGCGCAAGTCCGATACCGGTATTTCCCGCCGTCGCCTCGACGATAGTATCGCCCGGATGTATGATACCCTGTTTTTCGGCTTCATTAATCATAAACAGTCCGACACGGTCTTTGATAGATCCGCCCGGATTCTGATTTTCCAGTTTCATAAATAACCGGCATACTCCCGTATCGGTACGTGTCAGTTCGACTAATGGAGTATTTCCGATTGTTTCAAGGATATTCTTTGCTACCATAATTATAATTATCAATAAAAATTAAAGGGATCGCAGTTCTTTTCTTTCCGTTCCTGCAATCCCCTTTTTCAATTAAATTTAAAACTTTTTTAAAAAACATATTATGTTCATGAACCCACATGAACATAAAACGACAACAATGCACAAACATGCCACTGTTGAAGTGAGTAAATTCGACTGTGCAAATGTCGTCAAACCGTTGATCTGTTGTTCTTTTACTTAATTGTTGCGATCCCATTTGAATCATCAAAATTTTTACAAAGAAAATGCAGTTATCCATATGCTGCAATACCATAAATATGGTATATTTCGAAAATTCGAGGCGCGAGTTTACCCATGCGGACGAAAGGGTCACGCGCTTGCCTTCGTCGGTATGCTCGAAAGTAGAGGGTTGTCGCTTCGCCCGCTCCCCGTCAAGAATTAATCCTGCGGGGGAAGTCTCCCCCCCGCTCCAGCCGCCTGCGGCGGGCTTCCGCTTCCCCCTCTGCGGGGCGCTACCCCGCAACGCCCCCCTGCGCTCCCCGTCATTGTGCGTACTCGTCATTGCGAGCCGCGTAGCGGCGCGGCAATCCAGAAAAAACAATCTCGTCACCCGGAGGGCAGCCTCTTGCCCAGCATTAGGACAGCTTCCTGCCCAGCATTAAGGCAGCCTCCTGCCCAGCATTAGGGCAGCCTCCTGCCCCAACGAATAAAAAAAGAAAAATGTATGGATTAGCGCAAGTTTAATGAACGAAATTTTGCAATTAGCGAATGAAAAATAATGAAAAAGCATAAGGCGTCTTAACTCAAAACCGGATTGCTTCGCTGCTTGTCCGAAAACGAAGATGCAACAGTAGTGTTGGATTATACCGATTTTAATGTTCATCTCTTAAAATCTGCACGAAAGAGTTAAATTCAAATTTCCATTGTCATATCCGGGCAAGACAAGCGTTTGACGTTTTTTATTTTTCCTGCCGAACGTTTTTTGTAAATAAGGATATGCCCAATATACGGTCTTGGCGGATAGAATACCGATTCCAGCTCCGGCAACGACATCGCTCACCCAGTGTTTATTGTTGAAAACACGGGCAACACCGACGAGGGAAGCCATCCCGTATCCGCCGATACTTATCCAGACAGATTTGTTGCCGTATTCCTGGTGCAAAAACTCTGCCGCCGCAAAAGCCGTTGCCGTATGTCCGGAAGGAAAAGACTTTTTGCTCGAGCCGTCGCTACGTTCACGCAAAGTAATGTGTTTGACCGTATGAACAATACCCCCTTCCAGCACATTGCTCAAGGCATACAAAATCAACATGTCGGACATTTTATGTGCGCTTTTCATACCGCCGAGTTTCATCCCGAAAGCCGCTACCGCAGGCGAATACTGAAAATAATTATCCAATTTTTCGTACCACATTAAATTGTTTTCCAGCAATTCGTTTCGAGTTGAATAATCCAACTCCCTGATCGCTTTGTTGCCGAACGAAAGAGCGCCATAAGTAATCATGGCGGTGGGCAGAGCAATCCCTGCAATTTGAGCGGCTTTTCCGTTTTGAATTAAAAGACTGTCGCCTTCTTGAGCCTGCAACGAAAATGTGGATAAAAGGAATGCCCCTGCTATTGTTAAGTACATTTTTTGTTTCATAGTTATATATGTGTATATCAAGAGTATAAAATCAATTGCAAAGACAGGCGAATATCTTTGTCCGGCAAATTATTCCAGCAAAAACAATTCGGAAGGCATATCACGCTTTAACACATTCAGATTCACATCTTTGCCAATGCGGATTCCGCGCTTCTCCATCTCCGTTTCCACCGTTTGATAAGCCAATTCGGGGCGGTTATTTTCTTTACTCAGATGGCAAAGCCATATATTTTTCAGGTGAAAGTTGAAATTAGCGGCTAAAAACACAGCAGTTTCGGAGTTGCATAAATGACCGTATCCGTCGGAAATCCGGCTTTTCAAGAAGGCGGGATATTTGCCGTGTTGCAACATTTCGCGGTCGTAATTTGCCTCGACAACCAAATGATTAGCTATTCGGATATAGTTGCTCACCGTATCGTCGATATGTCCGACGTCTGTCGCCAATACCCATTTATGCTGTTTGTAAACAACCAGATAGCCGACGCAGTCGCAGGCGTCGTGAGGAACATTAAAAGCCGTAATTTCAAAATCTTTAATCCCGACAGGATTTTCTTTTTCAATAATCCTGCGTGAAAAGGTTAATTTTTTGCCGTATTTGCCGCAGTTCAAGCCGGCATTGACTTTTTGGGTAGTATAAACAGGGATATCGTGTTTTTCGGCGAGGCTTCCGATTGATTGAATATGGTCGATATGATCATGAGTGATAAACGCCGCCATAATTTGTTCCAGGCCAATACCACTGTCTTTCAGTGTCTTTTTTATGCGGCGTATTCCAATGCCGGCATCAATCAAAATTCCATACCCGTTGGCGCCGAGGTAATAACAATTTCCGCTACTCCCGCTTGCTAAACTCATGAATTTTAGTCCCATTTGACGGTCTAATGCAACGTATGCCCCATCCGCTCCTTTTTGGTTTGCATATAAAACTCGTTATAAGGATTTGTAGGAATTTCAATGGATATGTTTTCCACAATTTCCAAGCCGTAGCCTTCGAGCGCCGCGCGTTTGACGGGATTATTGGTGATTAACCGGATTTTGGTAATGTTCAACCCGCGAAGTATCTGTGCGCCGATGCCATACTCCCGTTCGTCGGAAGCGTATCCCAAATGTAGATTGGCGTCCACCGTGTCCATTCCCTGCTCCTGCAATTTGTAGGCACGCATTTTGTCCATCAGTCCGATGCCGCGCCCTTCCTGACTCAGGTAAATCACTGCGCCTTTGCCTGTTTTTTCAATCATTTCCATAGAGGTATGCAACTGCTCTCCACATTCGCACCGCAGGGAACCGAATATATCGCCCGTGGCGCAGGAAGAGTGCATTCTTACCGTCACAGGCTCGTCCTTTTCCCATTCGCCTTTTATCAGGGCGACATGTTCCAAACCATTGGATTTCTGGCGAAAAGGAATCAGTTTGAAATGGCCGTACCGGGTCGGCATATTCACCGTTTCGCCTCTTTCGACCAGTGATTCATATTGCAGCCGGTAGGAAATCAAATCTTTAATGCTGATGATTTTAATATTAAACTTTTTCGATACCTCCCATAAGTCCGGTAAACGAGCCATCGTTCCGTCCGTATTGATGATTTCAATCAGTGCGCCCGCCGGATAAAGCCCTGCCAGCCGCGCCAAATCAACGGTGGCTTCAGTGTGTCCCGCCCTTTTCAAAACGCCTTTTGAACGGGCACGCAGTGGGCTGATGTGTCCGGGACGCGCCAAATCTTCCGGTTTGGTGTGAGTATCCGCCAGCGCTTTGATTGTTTCCGCGCGGTCATACATTGAAACGCCTGTCGTACATTTTCCGCCAAGTTTATCAACCGTGATTGTAAACGGCGTGTCGAAAACGGATGTATTTTTTGCCGTCTGCATTTCAAGATCCAACTCTTCACACCGTTCTTCGGTAATCGGCACACAGAGTAATCCCTTGCCGTAAGTCAGCATGAAATTGACCTTTTCCGGCGTAATCTTTTCTGCGGCAATGATAAAATCGCCTTCATTTTCGCGGTCTTCGTCATCGACAACAATCAGGAATTTTCCTTCCCTGAAATCCGCAATTGCTTCTTCAATTGTACTTAATTTCATCGTTTTATATTTTTATTTAATTGATTATAATTAGTTTATATTCTTTCTCCGGATTGCTTCGCTCCATAGCAAGCAGTGGATGCTCTCCACAGCAGGTTGTGGAGGCTCTCCACATTAGGCTGTGGAGACGCTCCCCATTAGGTTGTGGAGGCTCTCCTCATTAGGCTGTGGGGGCTCTCCATATTAAACATCCGCCACCACCGTTAATTCCCTCTCGAACGTAACAGCACACATAGTTAGTTTATATTCTTTAATTCCGCTTCTATTTCCTCATTCACTTTCATTGCCGTTATGAGGTCGTTGTTTATCTGTTTTTGCTTAAATAAATGTATGCGCAGCGGATTGAGAACAGGGTAATCCATCAGTTTACCTATAATTAAATTTTCTTCCGAGTTTCTCAGATCTTCTATCCACGCTTCCATCCGGGCTATCAGGTTTTCCAGTTCCCTGTCTTCAAAACCGAATTTCCAGAATGTAGACTTTCTGTTTTTATTCAAATATTGTTCTACATCCATATTCCAGTCCCGCATGGCACGAATA
This sequence comes from Dysgonamonadaceae bacterium, assembly GCA_031260235.1. Lineage (GTDB taxonomy): Bacteria > Bacteroidota > Bacteroidia > Bacteroidales > Azobacteroidaceae > Azobacteroides. The sequence goes on from JAIRKG010000104.1 coordinate 5,642, forward strand.
TCCTTTTCATAATCAGGCGAAACCATGATGACTTCTTTCCGGCTGTAATTTCGCATTTCCTTTTTTCCGGCAATCCTTTGCAGGATCTCTTTCCACGCGTCCGGATTCATGACAACCGAATCGTTCACCGCTTTATACGTAAAAAATGCGCCCAGCGAAACAAGCAATAAAGTACTCAGCCACATGCCTTGCCAAACCGGCCAAACGCCTTGCTTTGCCATCTTGAAACCGAACAGATCGACGGAATAATATAATATGAATATGAACACCGATAAAACGACCGGAACGCCCAACCCGCCCTTGCGCACGATTGCTCCCAAAGGCGCTCCGATGAAAAAGAACAGCAGGCAAGCCAAAGAATAGGAAAACCGCCGGTGCAGTTCGACTTGATGCCCCAGCAATTCCCGTTTCTTTACGGACTGGTCCATCAATCGGAAATTAAAATCATTGTTCAGCATTTCAACTTTCGATTTAGCGCCTTCGAGTATCCCGATTTGTTCTTCGAGGGAAGCCTGTTTGAAAAACCGCTCAAAATCGTCGGCAGATGCCGTATCCTTTTCCGAAATCTTCGCGTCTTCCATATTTCGGTGGATAGAAAACCCGGAATAAATCTTATTTACAAACAAGGGGCTTTCCACCTTCGTCAGGCTGTCGTTCATAACCCCTGCGGAATCGATAAACGAAATTAATTCCATCGTACTTTTGGTAATATCCCGGTTATGCATAAACGATTCGTCTGCCATGTTGAAATTAGAATCGAATGTAATCAGGATTTCGCGGAAAGAAAAAGATTCCCGCTCGTATCGAATCTGGTCGGACGACCGGCTGTTGGATTGTTTGAAATTAATGTTCCGGAACTGTTCGCCGTGATACAGCGTAAACTCCAAATATTTTTTATCGTCCGACATTTTCAGCCGTCCCGAATCGGCCAAAATAACAACGGCGTTGCCATGGCCTCCCGAAAAGTCATAAATCATCATGTCCCGCAGGATACCGTTCGGATCTTTATGCCGGACATACACATTATAATCCGATATTCCTTTATAAAATGACCCTTCCGGTATATCCAGTTCGGGCGATTTTTGCCTGAGCGACCAAAGGATAGTCCACAATTTGCCCTGCGCCTTGGGAGCGATATGGTTTTGAAAGACAAAATCAACAATGGCAATAAACGCAATCAGGATAATCAGCGGCTTCATGATGTGCATCAAAGAAATTCCCGCCGATTTGATAGACAGTAATTCGAGATGTTCCCCCAGATTCCCGAAAGTCATCAACGACGCCAAAAGAATGGACAGCGGCAACCCCAAAGGAACCAGATGAAGCACCGCATAAGCAAACATTTTCATCAGGATTTGCATCTCAACGCCCTTGCCAACCATATCTTCCACATATTTCCAGATAAACTGCATCAGCAGGATGAAAAGACATACGCTGAACATTACCAGCAGCAGTGGTAAAAAGGTTTTTATCAGGAAAGAGTGGAGTTTTTTTATGCGGAACATAACCTGTTTATTTTACCGACAAAGTTACGGTTTTTTTGTAAATGCAGCAAATTGTTCACACCGGCTTCCGCCATTTAGGAAGAGTAGAGAGACGCTCGCGATTTTAATATTGATAAATATTCATTACCTTTGCACTCCAATATTTATTAAAAACATTTTGATCATGAAAAAAATTGTAATTATTTCAGCAGTATTCTGCTTTTTATCCGTTTCTTACATTCAAGCCGGTATCAGGCTGGGGTTAAAAGCCGGAGTAAATCTGGCAAACATGTCTTTCAATCAAGGCGATCTTAAATCGTCTAATTTTACGGGTATTCAAGTGGGACCTATTGTGGAATTTAGTATTCCGCTAACCGGAATTGCGCTTGACGCCGCTGTTCTGTATAGTCGGCAGGGATTAAAAGCCGACGAACAGCAGGAAAACACATTGAACGTGCCGGTTAATTTGAAAATAAAGATTGCGCTTGGCGGCACAGGCGTTTTCTTCACCGCCGGTCCTTATGCAACTTTCAAATTGTCCGGAGGCGATTTTTATAAGATGTACGGGAATTTAGAGACCAAGTTTGAGAGTAAATCATTCGGCGCCGGCATCAATGCAGGCGGCGGCGTAGAATTGTTGAAACACTTGCAAATCGGCGTTAATTACGGAATAGGCTTGACCGACGACTACAAATCGGTCACAGGAAATTTTGACATAAGAGGGGCAAATCGTATCTGGTCTATTGCTGCTACATACTTCTTTTAATGTACGTTGACGTAATTCTACCGGTTCCTTTGGCGGATAGCTACACTTATTTTGC
>JAIRKG010000109.1 GCA_031260235.1 Dysgonamonadaceae bacterium
CCCTCCCGCATCTCCTTATTATATGTTACGGAATGCGGTATCCGAAAAATAGTGTTATCTTTGTCTCCGCAAAAAAAGATTTCTCCCATACCTGTAAAAGACAATAAAATGAAATTTACTAAAATGCACGGCGCGGGAAATGATTATGTTTATATTGATTGTTTCCGCGAAAAAGTTGAAGACCCTGCGGCGTTGTCTATCCTGATCAGCGATCGCCACAAAGGTATCGGTTCAGACGGATTGGTTTTGATTATGCCTTCCGCAGTTGCGGATTTCAGGATGCGGATGTTCAATGCCGACGGTTCGGAAGCCCAGATGTGCGGAAATGCCTCGCGCTGTATCGCTAAATATGTTTATGACAAGGCTTATACCGGTAAAAAAGTGATTACACTGGAAACCAGTGCGGGCATAAAAACCCTTGAAGTATTTCCCGAAAACGGGACAGTGAAAACGGTGAAAGTCGATATGGGCGAGCCGGTATTGGAAACGCGGAAAATTCCCGTGATATGGAACGGTGATACGCTTATTAACCAGCCGATTGATTTTAAACATGGGAAGTATGCCGTAACCTGCGTTTCGACGGGCAATCCCCATGCCGTGATTTTCACGAAAGAAAAAGAAATTGACAGACTGGATTTGGAAAAAATCGGTACGGAAATTGAGAATCATCCGATGTTTCCGGAACGGGTGAATACGGAATTTGTTGAAATTGTGTCGCCAACCCATGCCCGGATGCGCGTTTGGGAGCGGGGAAGCGGCGAAACACTGGCTTGCGGGACGGGCGCATGTGCCGTGGAAGTAGCCGCCGTTTTGAATAAAAAACTGGAACGGAAAGCCGTCATTTCCCTGTTGGGCGGCGATTTGGAACTGGAATGGAATCGGGAAAATAATCATATTTACATGACCGGCGAGGCTGTAACGGTCTTTGAAGGCGAGTGGAATTAATTATGAATTACGAATTAAGAGAAGACTTGGCGTCTTTGCGTACAAACAATTTACAATGATGAAAATTAATGAACATTACACAGAGATCGGCAACAATTATTTATTTGCCGAAGTAGCCGGAAAAGTCCGGGAATACAGGGGAAAACATCCCGATAAAAAAGTGATTAGCCTGGGAATCGGCGATATTACGCAGCCCATTGCGCCTGCTGTGATAGACGCTATTACCCGCGCAACACGGGAAATGGCAAAAGCCGAAACCCTGCGGGGATACGCGCCTTACGAAGGTTATGATTTTTTAGTGAACGCTATCCTGAAACACGATTTCACCGACAGGGGAATTGCCGTCGAAGCCGATGAAATATTTATCAGCGACGGCGCTAAAAGCGATACCGGAAACATCGGCGACATACTGGGGACGGACAATCAGGTGGCAATCACAGATCCTGCCTATCCGGTTTATGTGGATACCAACCTGATGGCAGGCCGCAAAATCGAACTGTTGCCCTGTACGCCGGCGAACCAGTTTGTCCCCCCTTTCCCGAAGAAAACGGCAGACGTTATTTACCTTTGCTATCCGAATAACCCGACGGGTACGGCTCTGACGAAAGAACAGTTGAAACCCTGGGTGGATTATGCAACCGAACACCAATCGCTGATTCTGTTTGATGCGGCTTACGAAGCATTTGTTTCTCAGGAAAATGTGCCACACAGCATTTTCGAGATCGAAGGGGCGCGGAAAGTAGCGATTGAATTTCGGAGTTTCTCCAAAACGGCGGGATTCACCGGCTTGCGGGCAGGGTATACCGTTGTTCCCAAAGATTTGCTTGCGAAAACCGCCAGGGGCGAAACGCTTTCGCTGAACGAAATGTGGCGGCGCCGCCAATCGACCAAATTTAACGGAACGTCCTACATTATCCAGCGGGGTGCGGAAGCGGTTTATTCACCGGAAGGTTTGGCGCAAACAGGAGAAACAATCGCTTATTATATGCAGAATGCTAAAATCATTAAGGAAACTTTGGAAACTTTGAGTTTGAAATGTTACGGCGGCGTCAACGCTCCCTATATTTGGTGCCAAACACCCGGATCAACTACTTCCTGGGAGTTTTTCGATTATCTGTTAAATAATGCACAGGTAGTTGGAACGCCGGGTTCCGGTTTCGGCGCTTCGGGAGAAGGATTTTTCCGGTTTACGGCTTTCGGGAATCGGGAAGATACGCTTGAGGCTGTCGAGAGAATAAAGCAACGGATATGAATATCAAAAAAGCCGAATTTGTAATCAGCAACACCGATCCGGCAAAATGTCCGCAGGACGGACTGCCGGAATATGCTTTTACCGGACGTTCAAATGTCGGAAAATCTTCTTTAATTAACATGCTGACCGGTAAAAAAGGCTTGGCAATGACTTCTTCTACACCGGGCAAAACACAATTAATCAATCATTTTCGGATTAACGACGAATGGTATCTCGTCGATTTGCCGGGTTACGGCTATGCGCAACGGGGGAAAAAAGGACGCGAAAAAATCAGGGAGATTATTGACGACTATTTTGATAAACGCGCAACGCTGACGTGCCTTTTCCTCTTGCTGGATTGCCGCCACGAACCGCAAAAAATTGATTTGGAGTTTATCACGCGCTTAGGCGAAAGTGAAATTCCATTTGCGATTGTTTTCACTAAAACAGATAAGATTTCTTCAACAAAATTGAAGGAAAATACCGGCGCCTATAAAGCCAAACTGATGGAAACATGGGAGGAACTTCCGCCTGTTTTTACTTCTTCTTCCGAGAAAAAAACGGGGAGAGAGGAAATTTTGAATTATATAGAAGACGTTAATCAGATGATGTGCAACTACACATCCTTGAAAAAACAACAATATCAATAATTCATACTGCTAATTAAATCTCAATTAAATTATGAGTTGGTTCGAATGTAAAATCTCTTATGAGAAAATGATGGAAAATGGGGCGCAAAAACGAGTAACAGAGCCTTATTTGGTTGACGCCCTCTCGTTTACGGAAGCGGAAGCGCGAATTATCGAAGAAATGAAACCCTATATCAGCGGCGAATTTACGGTTGCCGACATCAAAAGGTCGCGGATTGCAGAACTGTTTACCAACGAAAACGGCGACCGGTATTATAGATTCAAAATCGTTTTTGTTTCGCTGGACGAAAAAAGCGGCGCCGAAAAAAAGACCTCCGTCGCAATGTTAGCCCAAGCTTCGGATTTGAAAGAGGCTATCGCAGTGCTTGAAAACGGCATGAAAGGAACGATTGCCGATTATACTGTTGCTTCCGTTGTTGAAACGATGATTTTGGATATTTTCCCGTTTTCTCCCGAAAAAAGAAGTAATGAACGTAGTTGAAAACCTTCGGAAAATAAAGGAAACGCTGCCCGAAAATGTTCGCCTGACTGCCGTTTCAAAGTTTCACTCCGAATCCGTTTTGATGGAAGCGTACGGCGCAGGTCAGCATATTTTCGGGGAAAACCACGCGCAGGAAATGGTTCCGAAATACGAACATCTGCCGAAGGATATTGAATGGCACTTTATCGGACATTTGCAGGCGAATAAAATCAAACTCATCGCGCCGTTTGTCCATACGATACAAAGCGTCGATAGCCTGCGCCTTTTGGAAGAAATCAACCGGTGTGCCGGAAAACATAACCGGAAAATTAATGTTTTGCTCCAAATCCACATTGCACAGGAAGCGCATAAATTCGGATTCCTTTATGAAGACATCGAAAAACTGCTGAACGAAAGAGCTTTCGATGCTTTGGAACATATCCGGATTACAGGTTTGATGGGGATGGCAACTTTTACCGGCGACGAGCGGCAAATTCGCCGCGAATTTAGCGGCTTGCATACTTTTTTCACGAAAATCAAGAAGATTTATTTAGCGGGAAATCATTTTTTCAACGAATTATCTATGGGTATGAGCAACGATTATCTCATTGCCGTTGAAGAAGGCAGTACTATGGTGAGGATTGGAGGGAAGATATTTGGGAGAAGAATATGAGAACTGAAATATTAAGAATTATGAAAAAAGGGATCGGTATCGAGGGAGAAAAGGAATAAATTTGCTGTAACAATGTCCGAATTTTTTATAGCCCACAGGATTTTCAAAAACAGAGAAGGAGAAAAAAACATTTCACCTCCCGCTGTTCACGTAGCCGTAATCAGCATGGCACTTGGACTGGCTGTCATGATTTTGTCGGTTGCAATCGTTGTCGGATTCAAGAAGGAAGTGCGGAACAAAGTGATCGGTTTTGGCTCGCATATTCAAATCACAAACTTCAACAGTAATTCTTTTTACGAAATGAACCCGATTGCGGTCGGCGATACATTATTCAAGATACTGCAAAATTATCCCAATATTTCCCATGTTCAACGATTTTCGACCAAACCGGGCATAATCAAAACAGGCGAAAATTCGCAAGGCGTAGTTTTCAAGGGCGTCGACGAAAATTACGATTGGGATTTTTTCAAACAAAACCTCATAGAAGGCAATATCCCGAATATCCGCCCCGATTCGACAACGACCGATATTCTTATTTCCAAGAAAATTGCCGACAAACTCTTCTTAAAATTAGGCGATTCTTTTCTTGCCTATTTTGTCCGGCAAAACGACGTAAGCCCGCGGAAATTCCATATTACGGGCGTCTATCAAACCAATTTTTCGGATTACGACAAGTTGTTTATCTTTATCGACATCAAACAAATAAGGCGCATCAACCAGTGGGACGCCGATATGGCGAGCGGTATGGAATTAATCGTGAAAGATTACGAACAACTGGAAGAAACAACCGATGCACTTTATTTCGATATGCAAAGCCGCACCGACCGTTTGGGAAATACCTTTTACACTTGTTCAATCGAGCAGTTAAACGCACCGCTTTTCGCATGGTTGGATGTATTGGACATGAATGTAGTCGTTATTTTAATCCTTATGATTATCGTCGCAAGTTTTTCCATGATTTCGGGTTTGCTTATCATTATTCTTGAACGTGCAAATATGATAGGCATCTTGAAGGCTTTGGGCGGAAACAATGCAAGTATCCGTAAAATTTTCCTTTATATGTCTACTTTTCTGATTGGTAAAGGACTATTCTGGGGCAATCTGATTGCGCTTTCCGTCTGTTTTATTCAAAAATACACCGGCGCCTTCAAACTCAATCCCGAAACATATATTCTTTCCGAAGTCCCTGTTGAAATCAACTGGGTCTCCATTTGTTTAATCAATTTTGGAACACTTGTCATTACGTTATTATTACTGATTGTACCTTCCTGTATGGTTGCTAAAATTTCGCCGGCGAAAACAATCCGATTTGAATAAATTTTTATATTTCGTACAAATTTGCGCATCCGTTGCGTTTCCCCACCCCACCGCCCCCGTCATTGCTTCGCGGCTCGCAATCCCATTTGGAAAACACGGGTTTTTCATGTAATTTTGCAACTAATAACAGATAATTTTATTTAGATGAACGAAATTCTCCTTCTATTCAAACGGTTTATCCATCCATATAAGCGTTTTTTAGGGCTGAGCATCATCATGAATATACTGTCGGCTTTTCTGAGTTTACTCACCTTTGTGATTCTCAAACCGATATTGGAGATACTTTTCAAAATCAGTGAAACCGTTTACGAATACATGCCGGTTGACGTTTGTTCATTTGAGTTTTGGCGTCATGCCGGCGAAACCCTCAAAAACAATTTTTTCTGGTATATTTCGCAGCATATCCATCAATACGAGGCGACTGCCGCTCTGTTTGTTCTGGCGCTGTATCTGGTTTTGGCGACCGTTTTGCGAACGACGACCATGTATCTGGCCGCTTTCTTCATGACGCCCATTCGCACGGGAGTTGTACGCGACATCCGGAATCAGGTCAACGATAAAATCATTTCGTTGCCGCTTTCGTTTTTTTCCGAAGAAAGGAAAGGCGATATTTTGGCTCGCATTTTCGGCGATGTGAATGAAATAGAAGTTTCGGTGATGAGTTCGCTGGACATGCTTTTCAAAAATCCCATTTTAATTATCATATATCTGCTTGGAATGTTTGCGCTCAGTTGGCAACTCACGCTTTTTGTTGTAATTTTACTTCCAGCAGCCGGTTACGTGATGGGGTATATTGGAAAACAACTCCGAAAAACCTCTTTTATCGGGCAACAACAGTGGGGATTGCTGATGTCGCAAATTGAAGAAACTTTGGGCGGATTGCGGATTATCAAGGCTTTTAATGCCGAAAAAAAGATTTCCGACCGTTTTCACGCTACCAACGAGACTTTCAGGAAAATAACCGCCCTGATTTTTAACCGACAGCAACTGGCGCATCCAATGAGTGAATTGTTGGGTACAATTACCATTGCCATTGTATTGTGGTATGGCGGCTCCCTGATTTTACACGAAAACAGTTCTATTGACGGCGCTTCGTTCATTGTTTTCTTAACGATTTTTTATTTGCTGATTAATCCTGCCAAAGACCTGTCCAAATCGGTATATTCCATCCAAAAAGGCTTGGCTTCTTTGGAAAGGGTGGACAAAATCCTGAAAGCCGAATCGAATGTTACAGATCCGGAACACCCCGTGTCGATTGCCCTGAACGATAAAATCGAATACGAAAACGTTTGGTTTAAATACAAGGAAAATTGGGTGATTAAAGGCGTAAACATGACCATTTCCAAAGGGAAAACCATTGCCCTGGTCGGCCAGTCGGGTTCCGGGAAATCAACAATGGCCGATTTATTGCCGCGATTTTATGACGTTCAAGAGGGAAGCATCCGCATTGACGGCGTGAACGTCAGAAACGCCAAAGTACACGATATTCGCCGGATGATGGGAATTGTCAATCAGGAAGCGATTTTGTTTAACGACACATTTTTCAATAACATCGCCTTTGGCGTGGAAAATGCAACGCAGGCGCAGGTGGAGGAAGCGGCGAAAATTGCTAATGCTCACGAATTTATCATTGCTTCCGGCGAAGGCTACCAAACGAATATCGGCGACAGAGGCTGTAAATTGTCGGGCGGGCAGCGGCAACGAATCAGCATTGCCCGCGCAGTGTTGAAAAATCCGCCCATATTGATTTTGGACGAAGCCACCTCCGCTTTGGACATCGAATCCGAACGCATGGTGCAGGACGCTTTAGACCGGTTGATGCAGAACCGGACAACCTTAGTTATTGCTCATCGGCTTTCTACAATCAAACATGCCGACTTAATCTGCGTCATGCACGAGGGAGAAATTGTGGAATGGGGGACACATTCGGAATTGTTGGCTAAGAACGGATATTTTAGTCGGTTGTGTGAGGTGCAGGCGTTTTAAAGTCTTGTTTGTTAACGCCTATCAATTTATCAGTAGAGAAATAATCCGGAAATGCCGGCCAAAACAATCGTCAGAATCGGATGGACTTTACAAAACTTGGTTAAAACAAACACTACGGCAAAAATGATAACGCTTTTACAGTCAATAAAATTCTCTTTATTCATCAACATAAGCGTAGCGGATGCAATTAAGCCGACAACTATTAGCCGGAGAAGCGAAAAAGCGCCTTCAACGTATTGATTTTCACGGAACTTCGTATAAGCCCGCGCAATAAGCAAAACAATAACAAACGACGGCAAACAAACCGCAAAAGTGGCAATAGCCGCACCCAACACATTTCCGGTAACGGTATAACCAATGTAGGTCGCAGAATTTATCCCGATTGGACCGGGCGTCATTTGAGAAATCGCGACGATATCGGTAAATTCCCGACTGGTCAGCCAGGAATGTTTATCCACCACTTCGCTCTGAATCAGAGAAAGCATGGCGTAACCTCCACCGAAATTAAAGAAACCGATTTTCAGATAAGTCCAGAACAATTGGAAATAAATCATTGTTGTTTGTTTTAAGAGGGTGTGTCGGAATTTTAGAAACTTTGTCCGGCGTTGGATCTGTGATGCCGGCAATTGTGCAAAGATAATTATTTTTCCTAAATTTCATTTACGCACCGCCCCACCCGTCACCCTGAGCCGCGATAGCGGCGCGGCAATCCGGAGTTTTTTTGTTTATGCTCTTCCTTAAATCGGATGCTTTACATCTGCAAATAATCAAATTATACTTATTTTGCATCATTTTGACATCGAAAAATACCGGCGTCGATACAAAAAGAGTCGACGTCCTCACTAAAAGCGAGGAAATCCTCATTAAAAGAGTGGAATTAT
>JAIRKG010000143.1 GCA_031260235.1 Dysgonamonadaceae bacterium
GGCGGGTCGGCCCCTCTTGGCTTGGTGGGGTCGGCCCCTCTTGGCTTGGCGGGTCGGCCCCTCTTGGCTTGGCGGGTCGGCCCCTCTTGGCTTGGTGGGGTCGGCCCCTCTTGGCTTGGCGGGTCGGCCCCTCTAATGCTAATCGGGTTCTTTTTCTTTATTATATTCGCGAAGCGGAGAAATAATATACCCCACACGTCATTGCGAGAGCTGCAAGCCCGAAGCAATCCAGGAGAAAAAAGAAATGGATTGCCGCGCCGCTACGCGGCTCGCAATGACGAGGTGGGGTTTTCTCCAGATTGCCGCGCCGCTGCGCGGCTCCGGGTGACGGGGTGGGGTTTTCTTGTCACTTGATTAATCGGCTTCCCTGTATTTTCCTTCCGATTCGTCGTCCAACATACTCAAATAGTTCCGGTAACGCGATTCGCCGATATAATGTGCATGAACCGCTTCCAGCACGGCACATTCGGGTTCTTTGCGGTGGCTGCAGTTGTTGAACTTGCAATCGTGCGAAAACCGGAATATTTCAGGGAAATAATGAGAGATTTCGACTCCGTCCATATCAAAAGCGCCGAAACCTTTAATGCCGGGCGTATCAATGAGGTAACCGCCTGCGGGCAATTCAATCATTTCGGAGAAGGTTGTTGTGTGCATCCCTTTGTTGTGATATTCCGATATTTCCTGCGTTTTTTGCCGCGCGGCAGGAATCAAACGGTTGATAATTGTTGATTTGCCAACGCCGGAATGACCGGAAAACAGTGTGATTTTACCTTTCAACAGGTTTTGCATAACAGATAAATCTTTGTCTTTCGAAGCAGAAATCAAATAGCAGGGATATCCAACAGTCTGGTAGAGATGAATCAAAGCGTTTGCATATTCTCTGTCTTCGGCGGAATAGCGGTCGGTTTTATTGAAGAAAACGGAAGCGGGAATCCGGTAGGCCTCTGTTGTGGTGAGAAAGCGGTCGATAAAGGCAGTCGTCGTCGCCGGATAGTTGACGGTGGCAATCAGGAAAGCCTGGTCGATATTTGCCGCGATTACATGTGATTGTTTGGATAAATTGGAAGACCGGCGAACGAGATAGTTCTTCCGGTCTTCAATTTCATAAATAAAAGCCGTAGCGCCGGGACTTTCTTCGATGAGGACATTGTCGCCGACAGCTACGGGATTTGTGCTCTTAATACCTTTTAACCGGAAATTCCCCTTTAATTTTGCTTCAATCAAACGACCGTCTTCGGTCTTGAGGTGATACCAATTGCCGGTGTTTTTGACTACGAGCGCTTTCATTCGATTGGGAACTATGAATTACGAATGTGAATTAAATAACTCATAATCCGTAATTTATACAGTCATTATTTCTTTTTCTTTTGCGCTCAGTACTTCGTCGATTTTCTTGATATACTTGTCGTGTAATTTTTTAACGGCTTCTTCGGTTTCATTTCCATCGTCTTCGGAAGCGCCTTTTTTGGTAGCGGCTTTCACAGCGTCGTTGGCATCGCGCCGGGCATTCCGCACGCTTATTTTGGCGTTTTCGGCTTCGGCGCGGGACTGCTTCACCAATTGTTTACGTCTTTCTTCCGTCAGAGGGGGGATTCCAAGGCGAATAATTTCGCCGTTATTTTCGGGCGTGATGCCTACGTCTGAATCCAGGATAGCCTTTTCAATCGTTTTCATCATGGGTTTTTCCCATGCCAGAATCGTAATTGTTTTGGCGTCGGGCGTTGAGATGTTTGCCACGTTGGACAAAGGGACCAGGCTTCCGTAGTATTCTACTTTAATTCCGTCCAGGATATGCACATTGGCTTTTCCCGCACGAATATGAGTCAATGCATCTTCCAAATAATTGAGGGAATGAAGCATTTTATCCTCTGCGCGCTGTTCAATAGTTTTAATAATCATAGGTAATAGAATTTTTTGCAAATTTATATAATTCTTGGCCAATCTCTAAACAACAGTTTTTTGTTAAAAGTTCGGCATTGTTAATCAATTATGTACCAGCGTTCCTGTTTTCTCTCCGGACAGTACCTTTTTCAGATTGCCGACCGTATCCATATCGAAAACAATGATGGGGAGTTTGTTGTCCTTTGCCAGCGCGGTAGCCGTCAAATCCATGATTTTTAACCCTTTCCGGTAAACTTCGTCATAAGTGATTTCGTCAAATTTGACGGCGGCGGGGTCTTTTTCCGGGTCAGCCGTATAGACGCCATCCACACGGGTACCTTTCAGCATAATGTTTGCTTCCAGTTCAACGCCGCGGAGGGCGGAAGCCGTATCGGTGGTAAAAAACGGGTTGCCGGTTCCTCCCGAAATAATGGCTATTTCGCCTTTTTGCAACGCTTCGACAGCCGCATCCCTGGAATAATAATGCCCGATTGGTTCCATGCGCGTCGCAGTAAACACGCGGGCTTTGACGCCTTCGCGTTCCAGCGCCGAACTGAGCGCCAGACTGTTGATTACGGTTGCCAGCATCCCCATCTGGTCGCCTTTTACACGGTCAAGGCCTTGCGCCGTTCCCGACAAACCTCTAAAAATATTTCCGCCGCCGATAACGACGGCGATTTGGACACCCGTGCCGGCGATTTCGCTGATTTGACGGGCGTAGTCTTTCAAACGGTTTTCGTCAATTCCATACTGTTTGCTGCCAATCAGGGATTCGCCGCTAAGTTTGAGAAGAATTCGTTTGTATTTTAACATAACTGTTTGGGAATTATTTATTGATTTTTATTAAGTCTATCATTCCATTTCAATTGCTTCCACCCGTTCCTGGTGCCTTCCCCCTTCAAAATGAGCAGTCAGAAATGTATCCACTATCCGCTCTGCCAAATCAGGCGCGAGAAACCGGCCGGGCAGCGCAAGGACATTCGCATCGTTATGCTCCCGCGCCAGGCGTGCAATCTCTTCGTTCCAGCACAAGGCAGAACGAATGTTCCGGTGTTTATTCAACGCCATATTGACACCGTTTCCCGAACCGCAAACCGCGATTCCCTTTTGCACTTCGCCTGTCTCAACCGCTTCTGCCAGTTTATGTCCGTACAGAGCATAACTGGCGCTTTCAGTCGAATATGTTCCGTAGTCAATAGATGGAATATTTTTGGTATTTAAATAAGTACGGATATGCTCCTTCATTTTCAAGCCGGCGTGGTCGGAAGCCAGCCCGATCTTTGTTAAATGCTGTTTTGTTTCCATAATAGTTTAATCAGGTACACGGCAAACGGTACGCTATCTCTGTCGTTTATCGTGTACCGTTCCCTTATTTTATATAGTTTAATACTTGCCGATAAACATTTTCCCCCGTGAAGCCGAGTTTTTCGTCCAATATTTTATAGGGAGCAGAGAAACCGAAAGAATTCAGTCCCCAGATTTTACCCCTGTCTCCGACCAAACCCAAAAGCGTTACCGGAAGTCCTGCCGTTAATCCGAATATTTTCTTGCCGGGAATGATAACGGAATTTTGATATTCTTCCGTCTGCTCACGGAATAATCCTTCCGACGGAACGGAAACGATTCTCACCCTGTAGCCGTCTTTCCGCAATAAAGCCGCACCTTCGATCAGAGTGGATACTTCAGAGCCGGAGGCCAACAATATAACGTCGGTATTTTCATCACATTCAACCACATAAGCGCCGCGTGCAGCTTGCAAAGCCTCTTCGTAACGGCTTGTTTTTGCCGGTAAATCGACGATGTTTTGCCGTGATAAAATCAGCGCCGTCGGCGTATGCGTGTTCTCCATTGCCAACTTCCAGGCTACGGTTGTCTCGTGCGTATCGGCGGGACGTAGCGCCAAAAGGGAGTTGCGACCCTTGTGGTTTTGTAGTTTCTCCATCAGGCGGATTTGCGCTTCCTGCTCGACCGGCTCGTGGGTAGGACCGTCTTCACCTACACGAAAAGCGTCGTGTGTCCAAATGTATTTGACGGGCAATTCCATCAGGGCAGCCATACGGACGGCTGGTTTCATGTAGTCGGAGAAAACGAAAAATGTGGCGCAAGCCGCAATAACTCCACCATACAGCGCAATGCCGTTGCAGATGCAAGCCATTGTCAATTCGCTCACGCCCGCTTGCAGGAATGCACCCGAAAAGTCGTCGCGGGCAATGGCTTTCGTCTGTTTCAGGAAACCGTCGGTCTTGTCCGAATTAGACAGGTCGGCAGAGGTGACAATCATGTTTTCCGCCTGCCGCGCCAAGACAGCCAGCACGGTGGACGAGGCCGCCCGCGTCGCCTGATTGGGCTTCTGTTCGATTGCCGTCCAGTCTATCGTCGGCGTTTGTCCAGACAACCAGAAAGACAGTTTTTTTGCCGCTTCGGGGTTGGCGTTTTCCCAAGCCGTTTGCTCGGCTTTCCGTTGTGCGACGATTATTTTCAACGCTTCTTTCCGCTGAGCGTAAAATTGTTCCGTTTCTTTGAATATATGGAAAGGCTCTGCTGGGTTACCGCCCAGGTTTTCGACGGTTTTCCCGAACGATGCGCCAGCTTCGCCTAATGGCATACCGTGGGTGGCACAGTTGTTTTCGTAAGATTCGCCGTCGGCTTTGCGAGCGCCTTTCCCCATCACGGTTTTCCCGATGATTAGCGTCGGGGTGTTCTTGTTTGCTTGCGCCTGTTCCAATGCTTTTTCGATGGCTTCGGCGTTGTTGCCGTCTATTTCAATCACATTCCAGCCCCAGGCTTTATATTTCAGCGCGGTATTTTCCGAAGTAACCGCATTGACGGTCGTCGAAAGCTGTATGTTGTTGGAATCGTAGAACATAATCAGATTATCCAGACCCAAGTGACCGGCAATGCGTCCTGCGCCCTGCGAGATTTCCTCCTGCACGCCGCCATCGGAAATATAAGCGTAAATTTTTTGTTTCAGCGGACGGGCGGTTTTAGCTGCGAGAAATTTAGCGGCAATAGCGGCGCCAACGGCATAAGTGTGTCCTTGCCCCAAAGGGCCGGAAGTATTTTCTATTCCATGTGCAATATCCAATTCGGGATGCCCCGGCGTGATGCTCCCCCATTGACGGAATTGCTTCAAATCGTCAAGGGAAAACTTACCCGTAAGCGCCAACACAGAATACAGCATCGGCGACATGTGTCCCGGATCTAAAAAGAAGCGGTCGCGACCTTCCCAAAAAGGATCCTCCGGATCGTAAACCAGAAACTTGCCATACAAAACATTAATAAAATCGGCGCCTCCCATGGCGCCTCCCGGATGACCGGACTTTGCTTTCTCTACCATTGCAGCCGATAAAATCCGGATGTTATCAGCGCCTTTGTTCATTGCTATACTGTTCATAATTAAAAAATAAGATGTGATGTGACCAACTGTTTGTTTCAGTTACAAAGGTATGACAAAATATCTACATTACAAAAATAATAAGGGCAATTTTGGGGCGGCACACCGGCGCGCTTTCTTATACACTTGCGAGGTATTTTTGGATAATTTGATAAAATGTTTTATTTTTGCGCCGTGAAATAACGATGGCGAGATAGCTCAGCAGGTTAGAGCGCATGATTCATAATCATGAGGTCGGGAGTTCAATCCTCCCTCTCGCTACCAAAATGGGATTTTCCATAACCACAGGATGTATCATTTCAAACTTTCCATTTCCCGAATAATCTTCACCGTTTCCACGCTGACGTGCGTAGTTGTTCAGCAGGTTGTAAAAAAGCATTGTAAAGTTTTTAATATGCCGCCTTCAATAATTCAACCAAAAATTTCCACCATTTCTCTACCGTTGCAATTTCCAACCTTTCGTCGGGAGAATGAGCGCCGAGAATCGTAGGTCCGCAGGAAATTATGTCCAATTTCGGGTTTTTATCGAAAAACAATCCGCACTCCAATCCGGCGTGAATCGCAATCACTTTTGGTTTTTCCGCAAACAGTTTTTCAAAAATCTCCTTTGATATTTTCAAAACAGCCGAATCGGAATTGGGTTTCCACCCCGGATAACCTTCCGTAGCGCAGACTTCTGCTTTTGCTTGAAGGAATATGGCCTTTACCGTGTTGGCGACGTCCGTTTTCAACGACTCGGTCGAACTGCGCTGGCTGGTTGTTACCCTGATTGTGTCATTTCCCGCCATTTTCACGGAAGCAAGATTAGTTGAAGTTTCCACCAGTCCGGCAATTTCAAGGCTCATGCCAATCACACCGTGCGGCATGGCGTAAAGTGCGTTCAATAGAGCGTTTCCGGTTACGGCATCAATACAATACGCTGGTTTTTCGGCGGAATTGACCGAGATGGAAACGTTTTTATCAACTTTGGCTAATTCGGCGGAAAGATCGGCTTGTAAAACATTCAGCCATACGCTGACGTTTTCCTTGAAAGCACTGGGAACACCTGCCGTTGCCCGTGCCTCGCGGGCAATTGCGTTGTGGAGATTGCCGCCGTCAATATCTGCCAAAATTAC
>JAIRKG010000157.1 GCA_031260235.1 Dysgonamonadaceae bacterium
ATGGACGAGAGCAAAATATTTCTTGGCGGAATACTCGACATAATGCCGCGCATTCTGGAATCAAAGCGCATTATTATTATTGCCTGCGGCACCTCGTGGCACGCCGCGCTGGTGGGCGAATACCTTTTTGAGGAGTACGCACGCATACCCGTTGAAGTGGAGTACGCCTCGGAGTTCAGATACCGCAACCCCGTTGTGGATAAGGACGACCTTGTGATTGTCATTTCGCAGAGCGGAGAAACAGCCGACACGCTCGCCGCGGTTCGCTTGGTGAAAAAAACAGGGGCAACTATTCTCGGCATTTGTAACGTAGCCGGCTCGTCCTTGTCGCGTGAAACAGACGCCGGCGTTTATACGCACGCCGGAATTGAAATAGGAGTGGCGAGCACCAAAGCTTTTACTTCGCAGATTACCGTGCTGACGATGATGGCGCTCTTGCTCGGAAACAAACGGCAGGTATTGTCGGCAGACGACTACAGGGAGCTTATTCGCGAGCTTATTCGCGTGCCGAAGCAAATAGCCGACATGCTCAAGAAGGAGAATAACATCAAAACAATAGCCGCCGCTTACAAGGATGCTTCGCACGCCTTGTATTTGGGTCGCGGGATACTTTTCCCCGTTGCGCTGGAGGGTGCGCTCAAACTAAAGGAAATTTCATACATCCACGCCGAAGGCTACCCCGCCGCCGAAATGAAGCATGGACCCATTGCTCTTATCGACGAAGCTATGCCTGTTTGCGTACTGGCGCTCTCCGACAGGTTGTACGAAAAAACGGTGAGTAACATTCAGGAAGTGAAAACGCGACGGGGAAAAGTAATTGCCGTTGCCACCGAAGGGAATAAAGATATTTACCGGATAGCCGACCACGTTATAGAGGTGCCTGCATGCCACGAAGCCATGTCGCCCCTGCTTGCCATTGTTCCGCTTCAGTTGCTGTCGTACTACATCGCTGTTATGCGCGGATGCAACGTCGATCAGCCACGCAATCTGGCAAAGTCGGTTACGGTGGAGTGAGTTTGCAAAGAGATCTTGAAAACAAGTACTGTCCCGAAACAAGCCACAAACAACCGATAAGCGGAATAAAAGCAATGTTCAATGCTTGCGGAATCCAATACCATCCCAACAAGAATCCCGACAAAAGCGTAAAATTTATGCCGTGATACCAACGAAACACGGCATATTGCTTCTTATACAGGAATCCAACAAAACCAATCAAATGCAAAGGGTGCAGCCAAAGCATATTCCAGTTTGGAGAGGTGCAGGGGTGATCGGACAGGAAGACGAATGCGGCGATAATGCAGCCGGCAAGGGCGGCGAAAAGGAATAATAGTACTCCCCCCCTCAGGTTGAAACCGAAGATAGCCGTACATATATATATAAGGAGTATAATGATAGTTACAACAAGCGGCTTTGCAAACGGCGCTCTGTCTTTTATCGTCTCATTGTCTTTCGAGAGAAGAATTGTCTGTGAAGAGCGAATAAGCGGATATTCAGCGCTGTCTGGCGTTTTGACAAACGACCGGCCTAACAGATCCATCAGCCTTTCCGGCAAAAACATTTCGGTGTGCACGGAAATCAACGAATCGGCGCCGCTTCCGATGATCAGGTCAATTCCAAATTCCATCCAGGGATAATGTTTCGTGCAGCCATGAACCAGGTTTCTTATCGTAACCGGTTCTTCCAGCTTCGGATAAATCAATGTTCCGCCGCAAATTTTTTCGATAATATCGCGGGGACGAGTGGTGCAGTTATTGAAGAAAATATTGTAACGATACTCGATATTTTCCGGCAGGAAATTGGTTTGCACCATTTGCAGCAAAAGTTCTTTCCCTCTGTCCGGAATATCCAGAACCTGTTCGACTACCGTAACATTCTCTATTTGGTAGAAAATCATAAAACTTTCGGTTGAAGTTACGCTCAAAAAATAATCCGTTTCGCCCAAAAGGAAATGATATATAAAATTCGGCTTGCCTGTGTCGAAAGTTCCCCAGTTCAAAACCGCGTCTATCGAGCGAGAAGGAGAATACAAACGCAAAGCAGTATGTCCGTAAATCGTATAAACGGCTTTTGAACGCGGCATAACCGTCAGCAGGCTGACCTGCAAATCGTCGTTTGCCCGCGATTGCATCAAAGAGGAGAAAAATAGAATGGGGATAAAGATAAGCAACCGTTTCATAAATTGCACGCTAAGACACGAAGAATAAAAAAAGCCGCACTGTGGATATAAACAAAACTCCGTATAACAGGATTTGAGTATTTTGCCGTGTTTGTAATCCGCTGTGCTAAAAAGCAGTCTCGAAAGATGCGGCCCGCCATTCACCGGCAAAAATTGCCTCGGATTTGCTTATTCGTTTGATGAGTTTTCCAATCGACGAATGCGGCTTAATTGAGTGCGAATATAAACATAATAATTGACTGAAACAAATAATTTGACGAAAATCTTCTTTTATGTATCATTTTTAGTATTCTATCTTTGCCGCGTAACCTGAGAAAAACACTTTTGCTAAGGAACAATCGTCTTGTTTTCCAGGGGACAGGCATACAATTCTGCATACTGCCTTTGCATTCTCAGGGAAGAAAATAGCGATGTAACCCGTGTATATCCGGCTTCGCCCATTCGCGTCCGCAATTTTTCGTTTTGTATAAGATGCAGTAGATTCTGTGCCAGCAGGTCGGGATTTTTACACGGCGAAAGTAAGCCTGTGACATTTTGCTGTACAACTTCCGGAATGCCTTCCACGTCAGTGGCAACGCAGGGCAATTTATGGTATCCGGCTTCCACAAACATCAACCCGAAAGATTCGTAAATGGAAGAAGCGGCAAAAATATGGTGGCTTTGGTAATATTTCGCCGTGTCGGTCTGCCAGCCTTCCAAACGGATGTTGTTTCCCAAATGGTTTTCGTTGATAAAAGTTTTGCACTCGTCATATTTTTCTCCGTTTCCCACGATAGTAAACAGGGTGTCGGGCGTCGTTTTCAATACTTTCTTTGCGGCTTGAAGAAGGGTTATGGGGTCTTTCGACACGTCTAATCTTCCGACGAATAAGATTTTTATGGGAGCAGCGGGTTTATTTGAGGCGGCGGGCAGTCGGGGAAAGTCTATTCCATTGTAAATTATTGATATTTTGCGTTTAAAGCATTTGAAATATTTACCGTAATATTTATTTACGATTACGATTTTGTGGCAAGACAGGGAGGCAAACATCTCGCAGGCGAAGAAAAACTGCCATTTGGGGAATTTTACAAACGGATGAAAAGCCAGTCCGTGTACCGTATGCACCACGAGCGGAACGCCTGCCATTGTTGCGGCTATCCGGCCGATTATGCCCGGTTTGGTGGAATGGGTATGCACGATATTAAATTTTTCTTTCCGGCACAATTGGTATATTTCCATCATTGCGGCGAGGTCGCTTATTCCGACTTCCCGATGCAGTTGTTTGGAAAACAGTACTTTTACGCCGACGCTTTCAAATGCCGATTTACAATTTTGCTTTTCCTTTTCATCATCGGAATCGTTGCTAAAAAGCGCCCATTTTTCATATTCGTCGTCCGGCAATCCCTTGAATATTTCGAGGGCAATCCGCTGTGACCCTGCCAACATCGGAAATACTAAAATATGCAATATCTTTTTCATGTTTCTTAATTCTTATATTAACGCATAAAGCCCGCCAGGCTTACAACAAATCATCCCTTTCATCTCCAACTCAAACAATACGTTCGACAATTTACTGACCGGCCAATTCAGTTCAATAGTCAGGATATTCAGTTGTATGTTTTTTGCCTTGGAAAGCAGGTTGGTTACCATCTTTTCATCGGGGTTTAATTCTATAAATAAGTTTCGTTGAACGGATTGTCCGGCGGCGGCTTTCGGTTGAACATCCCAGTTCATTTCACTGAAAACGTCCAGGGCGGAAGTAACGAGCATCGCTTTTTTGTCCTTGATTAGCGAATTGCAGCCTTCGGAATAGCGGTCGCCGACTTTCCCCGGAAAGGTGAAGACGTCGCGGTTGTACGAATCGGCAATATTCGCGGTAATTAAGGCGCCGCCCTTTATCGCCGATTCGACGACAATCGTACAGTCGGCAATTCCGGCGATTATACGGTTGCGCTTCACAAAGTTTTGACGGTCGGGGATTGTTTCGCTGATGAAATCGGACAATAATCCGCCATTGTTCAGCATTTCGACAGCAGTGTTTCGATGAGCGGCCGGATAAATGCGGTCTAAACCGTGCGCTAAAACGCCGACTGTCGCCAGATTTTCCCGCAATGCCGCACGGTGGGCGACAACGTCGATTCCATAAGCTAATCCGCTAACAATAAGTGTTTCCGGAAATCTCTCTTTCACGTCGCGGAGCAGTTGTCCGGTCATATCCCGTCCGTAAGCCGAGGCATTCCGCGTGCCGACAACGCTGATAATCTTTGTGGCGTTCAAATCGGCATTCCCGCGATAGTAGAGAATAACGGGCGAATCTACACATTCCTGCATACGTTTGGGATAATCGGAATCCGTGATGAAAAGCGGCGTGATTTTGTTTTTTTCGATGAAACGGATTTCCTGTTCCGCTCTTGTCAGGACATTCGGGTTGTGAATTTCGGCGATCAATCGCCGCGACAGGCATGGAATCCGTTCAAGCAAATGTTTCTTTTCTGTGAATAATTGGGAAATATCATCCAGATTGCCAATGATTTGCTTGGCAATAATATTACCGATTCCTTTGACGAGGGTTATCCCGATTTGGTAAATTAAGTTCTGGTTAGTCATATTATAAATTGTGTTTCAGAGGGTTTCCTTTATAATTTCTCCGACCGTGGGATGCGGAAAAATCATCGCCTTCAACTCTTCGGCTTTTATCCCTTTTTCGATTGCAATTCCGGCAATGACAATGATTTCCGATGCAGGATTCCCAAAGATATGAACGCCGAGAATGGCGCCATCTTCGCTTTCAATAATTTTGCAAACGCCGTTCCCTTGCTCGTTTTCGGCTACAAAACGACCGGAATATGCCATCGGCAACCGTTTGACCGTATAGGCGATGTTTTCCGATTGCAAGGCTTCTTCTGTTTTGCCCACGCTTGCTATTTCGGGATTGGTATAAATCACGCCCGGAATAGCTTTATAGGACATTTTCGCGCTCTTTCCGAGAATATGCCCGACGGCGATTTCGGCTTCCCTGACGGCGGTATGCGCCAAAAGCGAGAAGCCTGTAATGTCGCCGCAAGCGTAAATATCCGGATGGGTAGTCTGCATATATTCATTGACTTTCACACCCGTTGATACAGGTTTGCGCCCTACGCTCAGAAGGATTTTTGATGTTTCCAGCACGCTCTTTTCTCCCGCTTTTTCTATTTCGATTTGCCCGCCGCTCACGGAAACAACTTTGGCGCTCAGGTGAAATTCAATCCCTCTCCTTGCCAGTTCATTCCGCAAAAGCGCTGACAGTTCCTTTTCTATGCCCTGCAGGATTTCGTCCTGCATTTCTACAACAATCACCTTCGTGCCTAAGGTATTGAAAAACGAGGCAAACTCTATGCCGATTACGCCGCCACCGATAATCAGCAGAGATTCGGGAACTTCCCTGTTTTCGAGCGCCTCGCGGCTTGTCCAAAAAGCGGTGTCTTTTAATCCGGTAATCGGGGGAACGATTGTTTCGGAACCGGTGCAGAGCAATAGCTTATTGGCGGCGTAAACCTGTCCGTTACATTCTATTTCCATTGCCGTTCGTCCATCGCCTTTTGTTTTTACAGTGGCTTCTCCGATAACGGTTTCTATGCCGGCTTCGTTCATTTTGACTCTAATTCCGGCGGTCAGTTTACGGACGATTTTGTTCTTCCGCGCAATGATTTTGGGTAGGTCGAAAGCGACGTTTTCACAGGAGATTGCATATTTCGAAGCATCCCGTGCAGTTTGGAAAACTTTGGCGGAATAGAGCAGCGTTTTTGTTGGGATACAACCTTCGTTCAGGCAAACGCCACCGAGGTTGTTTTTTTCAAAAAGAATGGTTTTCAATCCGTTTTTTCCGGCTAATTCGGCAGCGGTGTAGCCTGCGGGACCGGCGCCAATAATTGCTAAATCGTAAATGTTCATAAATTTTATATTTGATTTGCAAAAGTAATCCATTTTTTGGCATGTTAATAATTTTGTTATAAAATAATACTTATCCGCAAAACTACCCATAAGCTTTTGAAATCATAAAATAAAAATTCATAATTAGTTTATATTTTTCGGCTTGCTTTGTTCAAAGCAAGCGAACCAAAAAGTTTTTGCTTGCTATGAACGTAGTTTTTTCCCCCAAGTAGGGAGAGAAAAACTATGAACATAACAGGTTAAAAAAAATAATTTTGCTTGCACGTATGTTGCAGGCGAAACAAAATATTTTTACTTGCTTTGTGCAAAGCAAGGTCTGCAATCCCGATTTAATTTTGCATACGCATATAAATATCTTCTTTTATCGGCAAATGCGACTGATGCGGAGTAATTTTATAATAAATCAATCTTTATTATCTACCTTTATGCTTTCAAAAATAAAACCACAATGGCATTGCAGGACAAAAGTAAAACAAGAGTGAAAAAAGTGCCGGTTACGGAAGAATCCGGACGGTTGCAACCGCAAGCCCGCGAATTGGAAGAAGCTGTTTTAGGCGCATTGATGCTTGAAAAAGATGCGTATGCAATTATCAGCGAAATACTCACCACTCCCGAAGTTTTTTACGATAAATCCCACGAGTTGATTTTTACGGCTATACGAAGCTTAGCCATTCAGCAAAAACCAATCGACATTCTGACGGTTGTCGACCAAATGCGGAAAGAAGGCTCACTCGAAGAAGCGGGGGGCGCTTACTATATTGCTCAACTTTCGCAAAAAGTTGTGTCGAGCGCGCATTTGGACTATCATGCCCGCATCGTAGCGCAGAAATACATTGCCCGCGAACTGATTTCTTTTTCGTCGCGGGTAGCAAGCAAAGCGTTCGACGAAACCAACGACGTGGACGACGTGATGCAGGAAGCGGAAGGCGAATTATTTGAAATATCCCAACGGAATGTCAAAAAAGATGTTATCCACATCAATCCGATTCTTAAGGAAGCCTTCGATTTGATGCGCGAAGCGTCCAAACGCACCGACGGTTTGAGCGGCCTCCCAAGCGGGTTCAAAGATTTGGACAAGATTACTTCAGGCTGGCAAAATTCCGATTTAATTATTATCGCCGCCCGTCCTGCGATGGGTAAAACGGCTCTTGTCCTGTCGATGGCTAAAAATATGGCAGTCAATTTCAATATTCCGGTAGGCGTATTTTCTTTGGAGATGTCGAACGTTCAATTGGTGAACCGTTTGATTGTGAACGTGACGGAACTGGTCAGTGAAAAAATCAAAACAGGCCAGTTGGCGCCACACGAATGGCATCAATTAGACAGTAAGGTACGCATATTATATGATGCACCGATTTATATTGACGACACGCCAAGCTTGTCGGTATTTGAATTACGCACCAAAGCCCGCCGTCTGGTTAAAGAACATAAGGTCAAATGTATCATTATCGACTATTTGCAACTGATGAATGCCAGCGGGATGATGTTCGGTAGCCGCGAACAGGAAGTGAGTATTATTTCCCGTTCATTGAAAGGTTTAGCCAAAGAATTGAATATACCGGTGATTGCCCTGTCGCAATTGAACCGAAGCGTTGAAAATCGCACGGGCAAAGGAGAGGGTTTTGATGCTAAGCGTCCCCAACTTTCCGATTTGCGCGAATCCGGCGCTATCGAACAGGACGCCGACATCGTTTGTTTTATCCACCGTCCGGAATATTATAAAATCTACGCCGACGAAAAAGGAAACGATTTAACAGGTAAAGCCGAGATTATCGTCGCCAAGCATCGTAACGGCTCTACCGGCGACGTTTTACTTGAATTTAAGAAAGAATTTGCCCGCTTCCAAAACTTGAACGAAGGACAACTGGTTGTAGAATACCAATCAAGAATGAACAGTCAGGCGAATTTGATTCCTGCCGAGAGAGCAAGTTCGCGCAGGGCGACGGCGCAGGACGGGCTTAATGATGTGCCGTTTTAATAGATTAAGATATTATTTTATTTTTCATATATATTTACCAAAAAATTATTTATTATCATGTTTACACAATCAGACAAACAGCAATTAGAAGCCAAAGGCATATCCATCTGTCGGATAGAAGAGCAACTGGCACATTTCAAAACAGGGTTCCCCTATTTGCCAATCCACGCTTCGGCTTCAATCGAAAAAGGAATCATGCGTATTCCGGACGACAGGCAGGATTTGTTTATCAACAAATGGTCGTCTTATTTGAACACGAATAAAAAGGTCGTGAAATTCGTGCCTGCTTCCGGTGCGGCAAGCAGGATGTTCAAAGACTTGTTTGAATTTCTCAATTCGGACAATTCCAAACCGGAAACCCTTTCTCTGAAAACGTTCTTTGAAGGCATTGCAAAATTTGCTTTCTACGATTCACTGCAATCCGTTTGCAGGCGCAACGAAGGAAAAGACATTCCCACATTGCGTTCGGCGGGCGAATATAAGAAAATCGTTGAAAATTTGCTTTTGGAGAAAGGGTTGAACTACGGTCAATTACCCAAAGGATTGATTTTGTTTCATAATTATCCTGATGCGTCGCGGACGGCAATGGAAGAACATTTGGTTGAAGCGGCGCTATATGCTTGCAACAAAAGTAAACAGGCGATTATTCATTTCACCGTTTCGCCCGAACACAGGGCATTATTTCAAAAACTCGCCGCAGAAAAATCGCCTGTATATGCCAATCTTTTCGGGGTGAACTACCAAATTGATTTCAGCGAACAAAAGCAATCAACCGATACAGTTGCTGCGGATGCCGAAAATCAGCCTTTCCGCGAGGGAGGACAATTGCTTTTCCGTCCCGGTGGACACGGCGCTCTAATCGAAAACCTGAATGATATTTCCGCCGATATTGTTTTTATAAAAAACATAGACAACGTGGCGTCCGACTTGCTCAAACCGGTGACTGTTCGCTATAAAAAATTGCTGGCAGGTATTTTAGTTGAATATCAAGAAAAAATATTCAAATACTTGAATCTCTTAGATTCGGGAAAATACAGCCATAAACAGTTAATCGAAATGTTATATTTCCTTCAGAACGAACTTTGTATCAAAAATCCGGAAACCAAACTGCTGGAAGACGTAGAACTTGTGCTTTATATTAAATCCAAGTTGAACCGTCCCTTGCGAGTTTGCGGAATGGTCAGGAATCAGGGTGAGCCGGGCGGAGGTCCCTTTCTGGCGGGCAATGCCGACGGCGCCGTTTCGCTACAAATTCTGGAAAGTTCCCAAATAGACCTGCAAAACTCCGAAAAGAAACGCATTTTTGAACAGGGAACGCATTTTAACCCCGTCGATCTGGTCTGCACATTGAAAAACTACAAAGGC
>JAIRKG010000031.1 GCA_031260235.1 Dysgonamonadaceae bacterium
CTTTGCCGCCAGACCGATTTACTGGTAGCCGCGGCAAAAACAGGCTTAATTGTGAATGTGAAAAAAGGGCAGTTTTTATCTCCATCAGCCATGCAATTTGCCGTCCGGAAGATTGTAGATAGCGGAAACGACAGGGTGATATTGACCGAGCGCGGCACAACTTTCGGCTATACTGATTTAGTGGTCGATTTTCGCGGAATCCCCGAAATGCAACGCTTCGGATATCCGGTTGTAATGGATGTCACACATTCTTTGCAGCAGCCCAACCAAGCTTGTGGCGTCAGCGGAGGTTTGCCCCACCTGATAGAAACGATTGCAAAAGCGGCTGTAGCTGTCGGAGCAGACGGGCTGTTTATCGAGACTCACCCCAAACCGGCAAAAGCCTTGTCGGACGGGGCAAATATGCTGAGATTGGATTTGTTGCAACCTTTGTTGGAGAAACTGGTTAGAATTCGCGAGGCTATTGTTTGAGCAAAGCCTCAATATCGTTCATCGCTATCAGGAACGATTTATCAATGTCGAGGCTATCCTGAACGGTCTTGCAGGCATGAAGAACGGTTGCGTGGTCTCTTTTTCCTACCAGGTTCCCAATGTGGGCATAAGAATAATCGGTATATTTCTTCGATAAAAACATGGACACTTGCCGCGCCTGAACGATTTCCCTTTTGCGGGATTTGGAATGAATTTCTTTCAAATCAATATTGAAATAATTGCTAACTACATCCTGGATTTTTTCTACCGTAATCTGTTTCTTCTTAAATTTGACGGCTTGGTTTACAATGCGTTTCGCCAGCTCAATATCAACTTCCCAGTTGCAAATCAACGAATGAGCTACCAGCGAAGTAATGACTCCCTCCAAGTCGCGAATATGTTCCGTCACATTTTCGGCAATATAATCGGTAATATCTTCCGATATTTTCAGACCGTCCTGTTTAATTTTATTCCGGAGAATTTTTTTTCGCAGTTCCAAGTCGGGTTTAAATAATTCAGTCGTAGCGCCCCATTTGAAACGGCTTATGAGTCGTTCTTCAATGCCCTGCAAATCGGTAGGCGCCTTGTCGGAAGTCAGCACAATTTGTTTTTCCAGCAAATGTAAATGATTGAAAATATGAAAATACGCATTCTGGGTTTTTTCTTTGCTCACCAATTCCTGAATATCGTCCACGATTAAGATATCTACTCCCTGATAGAAATTGATAAAATCGTTGGAGGTGTTGTTTCTTGATGCGTCGGTAAATTGAACTTGAAACAGGTGCGAAGAAATATACACTACTTTTTTATCTGGAAAACGTTCTATCATCCGGTTGCCGATTGCATGGCAAAGATGGGTTTTGCCCACTCCCGGACATCCGTAAATGAAAAGCGGGTTGAACGTTTTTCCCGGATTTTCGCAGATGCTTTCGCCGACTCTCCGTGCCAGCAAATTACTTTTTCCTTCAAAAAAATTGTGAAAAGTGAGACGCGGATTCAAATTTGGATTCCATTCGGTTGGTAACTTGTTCAAACCCTTTGCATCCTTTGTCTTATCGTCTATGGGAGCAGGTATTCCTCCAGGCAAGATGGTACTGCCGCCTTTTTTGTTGGTCTGGTCCACAATAACGTGGTAGTAAAGATCAATCGTTTTCCCCGCTACCCGCAATAAACTTTTCTGAATGAGGTCTGCGTAATGTTCTTCTAAATATTCGTAGAAGAATTGACTTGGAACTTGAATCGTGAAATCGTTGTCTTGATACTTAATCGGAATGATAGGATCAAACCACGTTTGAAAAACTTTATCATTGACGTTGTCCTTGATAATTTTCATGCAATTGTTCCAAATACTTTTGTAAGAATCCACTTTTATGTCAATTTTTTTATCTGTTATACTTCAAATTTTATTAATGCGATTATGCGTGATTTTGTGTAAATCGAGCACAAATTTTGAGAAAAAAAACGGAATAAAAAAATGCATTTTTCTTGCTTTTTTCAATTTGAATACTACCGTTTATTTTTCAGCAGATTAAAGAATAGAAGCATAAATGATTGATTCGCAGCTGTTTCATTATTTAAACTCGAATCTTTTCGAAAGGAGAGATATTTTTTTGCGATTAAATTTGTTTATTAGATAGGTACTTTACAATTACAATTGTTGCATTTTCACTTTACCCATCAATTTAGTTAAAATCTAAATAAGAATATCCTTAATTACGAGAGAAGTCAAAAAATAGAAAAGTGGACATATCGTTTCGGATTCAGTTTCAAATCCAGCAACAGTTGGGAGGCATTCACTGCCGTCGAGTCCAAATGGTCATACAGCGACCGGTCGTTCAATAGCAATCCCAGCGAGTTGTTTTTATTGTTCAGTTGCTCCGATAGCAGGTCAATATTATCCAACGTGCTATTGACTTTATTCAGGGTCAAATTCAAATCCAGTTGCTTGACTTTGCCGCTGAAGACGGCCAGATCGGAAGTTGTTTGATACAGGTTCGACAACAAGGGGCGAATATTTCCTGAAAGGATTTGATCAAGTTGTTTCGAGGAGTTTTCCAACGAGGCTGTCGTTGCCGAAATATGTTCCAACGACAATGCAAGCGCTGGATGGTTCACAAGCATTTGTATGCCTTGCAAAATGCTGTCCAGGCGCGGAAGGATGGTTTCAATCCGGGGGATTATCGTTTGGGAAATATTGTCCATCATTCCCGGCGCAGAGAAGCCGTCGATTGTGTCGCCGGGTAAATGGTAAGTTTCTACATATTTATTGAAGTGCAAATCCAGATAAGCGCCGGAAGTCAAACCTGATTTCAATTCAAAATAGCTTCCGGTTTCAATTTTCAATTTCTTGTCCAAATTGATTTGCACCGTAATAAAATCTTTGTTATCGAACGGGAAATCAATGACATTCACCACACCGATTTTGAACCCGTCGACATATACAGGGCTTGATTGCTGCAATTCGTTAACATTCGGCATCTTGACATAGTAGTAGTTGTTTGCCTTGAATACGTTAATGCCTTTCAGGTAATTGACGCCAAAGTAGAGGAGCACCAGACTGACCACGGTAATAAAACCAATGGCTAATTCTTTGGAAATTTTTTTCTTCATGTCGAATACTGTTTATTGAATCAGAGGCAAAGGTAATGCTTTTTTATTACGTAATGTAAACTCCCTGTTTTATTCCATCCATTATCCCAAATAATTCCTCAACCGTTTCAGCCCGCAACATAGCCACCTTAATTGGCATGAAACCGGCAATCCCCTTAAACAGCGGACTTGCGGCGATATGTCGCCGACTATGCACAATTCCTCGGCGTTCGTTGAGCCTGTCAACGCTTTGTAGAATCTGCTTTTTCAGAATATTTAACCGCGTTTCAAAAGATGCTTGCACTTGCGTTTCCCCTGTCTTCAAATAATCTTTTATTTCCTTGAAAATCCACGGGCAACCGATACTTGCACGCCCAATCATCACTGCATCTACTCCGTATTTATCAAACACTTCCCTGCACTTTTCCGGCGACGTGATATCGCCGTTGCCAATAATGGGAATCGTCATTCGCGGATTATTTTTCACTGCACCGATAAGTGTCCAGTCTGCCTTTCCTGCATACATTTGCGAGCGTGTACGCCCATGAACAGTAAGGGCGGCAATCCCACAGTCCTGTAGTTTTTCTGCCAAATCGACAATGATTTTCGAATCGTTGTCCCAACCAAGGCGAGTCTTCACCGTAACGGGAATATGCACCGCTTTAACCACTTCACGAACGATTGCCGACATTTGTTCGAGATTGCGCAACATACCTGCACCTGCGCCTTTTCCGGCAATCTTTTTCACCGGGCAACCGAAATTCAAATCCAATATATCCGGCTTTGCCGATTCGCAAATTCGAGACGCTTCGACCATTGCTTCAATTTCACGACCATAAATCTGCATGGCAACCGGACGCTCTTCGTCCGAAACTTCCAGTTTAACCTTGGTTTTGTTGATATGCCTGACCAGAGCGTCACTCGAAATAAATTCGGTGTAAACCATATCCGCTCCATATTCTTTGCACAAAAGACGGAAAGAAGGATCGGTAACGTTTTCCATCGGCGCAAGGAAAATCGGATATTTGTTGAATTGCAGGGTACCTATTTGCATGTCTTTGTTTTTATATTTTCACAAACGGACATAACGGTGAAATATTATTTTCCGTGTGCTGCAATCCGGAAAAACCCCACTG
>JAIRKG010000096.1 GCA_031260235.1 Dysgonamonadaceae bacterium
TTTTGCGATACCACTCCAAGTCTGCATATTCCATTGCAAACCATTTGTTAAA
The DNA here is from genome assembly GCA_031260235.1 of Dysgonamonadaceae bacterium. Classification (GTDB taxonomy): domain Bacteria; phylum Bacteroidota; class Bacteroidia; order Bacteroidales; family Azobacteroidaceae; genus Azobacteroides. The sequence goes on from JAIRKG010000096.1 coordinate 53, forward strand.
TTCCGGCAGTAGCGAAGCGAGTGCGGCTTTCACGTCAGCGCCGGCGTCAGCGAGTTCGCGGTTTACCTTTTCAAAGAAGCTGTAATGAGCGCCGTTAGGCAAAGCACGAAATAATAAAGTTTTGAATTTAAGCATGATTACGTTGTTTTAGATATTAAAAATTAAAATTTATAAATAGATGAATTACGTTGCAAAAATATATCAATTAAGTTATCTTGCATGAGAAAAACGGCTTTTTGTCTAAAAAAGACTTGCTACAGTGTGTAGTAAACGTTTTTAGGGCTTAAAATTAATTACTACAGTGTGTAGTAAACGTTTTTAAGGCTTAAAATGAATTACTACAGTGTGTAGCAAACGATTTTAGGGCTCAAAATTAATTGCTACAGTATGTAGTAAACGATTTTAGGGCTTAAAATTAATTGCTACAGTGTGTAGCAAATGATTTTAGGGCTTAAAATTAATTGTCCTGTGTGCGGCAAAACCTCGCCCCGTCATTGCGAGGACGAAGTCCGAAGCAATCCAGAATTTAAGTATAATAAAAAGGCTACCGCCTTTTTCTCTCTGGATTGCCACGCCGCTTCGCGGCTCGCAATGACGTGTTGGGGTTTCTCCGGATTGCTTTGCCTGCGGCTCGCAATGACGTGTGGGGTTCTCTCCGGATTGCTTCGCTTCGCTCGCAATGACGTGTGGGGTTCTCTCCGGATTGCTTCGCCTGCGGCTCGCAATGACGTGTGGGGTTTTCTCCGGATTGCTTTGCCTGCGGCAAAACCTCGCCCCGTCATTGCGAGGACGAAGTCCGAAGCAATCCAGAATTTAAGTATAGTAAAAAGGCTACCGCCTTTTTCTCTCCGGATTGCTTCGCTTCGCTCGCAATGACGGGTGTGGGGCAATGACGGGTGCGGTTCTGTTTGCCGGATTGCTTCGGGCTTCTTGTTACCCCCTCGTTTAGGGACATTCCATTGCCTATGGTTTCAATCGGCGGCAACGAAGCATTTCCCTTTTCCCCGCCGCTCCGGCAATCCGTTCGACTGCAAAACCGGCTTGCCGCATCATTCTGCGAACGCCGCCACTGGCGCAATAGGTAACGACAACACCTTGCGTATTCATAGCGGCAAAAATCCTGTTAAACAGTTCCTGCGACCAGACTTCCGGTTGTTTGCCGGGCGCAAAAGCGTCATAATAAACAACGTCATATTTGTCGCGAAAGTCAAAAGCCCGAAAATCGATTTGTATTTTTTCGATATAAAAAGATGGGGCGACAGGCTCTACTTTTCCCCATTCGGCTTGATGAACGGCATGAAATAAAGCAGGATTTATATCCGAATAATTCAATCGGTTGATAATTTCCTGCGGCAACGGAAACTTTTCCAGTGCGGTATAAATCACTTTTGTCTCTTGGGTTTCAGATGCTATCGCAGTCAGCAAAGCGTTCAATCCCGTTCCGAATCCCATTTCGATAACATGAATTTCGGGCTTCCGGATCTGTTTAAATCCTGCTTCGATATAAACATGCTGCGACTCCTGAATAGCGCCGTTTATGGAATGGTAATGCTCGTCCATTTCCGGCAGGGAAATAGTGTGAGAGCCGTCGGCGGTTACCTGAAGTAGGGGAGTAATGTTTGGAAACTTTTCCATAACAAATAAATTTATTTGTTATATTTTTATGATCATTCTTTCGTATGCCAATTGAGTTTCGGGGAAAATTTTCATCGCTTCATTGAGCAGGATTTGCTCGTTGGGATAACGCGCCGAGAAATGACCGATAACCAGGCGTCCGACTTTTGCCGCCCTGGCAATGCTTGCTGCCTGAGCAGCCGAAGAATGGAAAGTTTCCCTGGCGCGAGCCAAATCGGCGGTACAGAAAGTCGCTTCATGGTAAAGCGTGTTTACGCCTGCAATGATGGGGACAATCTGTTTCTTGTAAGCCGTATCCGAACAATAGGCATATTTGCGCGGCGGGTCGGCAGGTCGCGTAAAAACCGTATGGGGAATCGTTTCACCATTGCCTGTAATGAAAGGCGCACCGTCTTTGATCGCCTGGATTTGACTGAGGGGAACGCGGTAGAAATCAATCATTTCGCGAATGATGTGCGGACTTCGTGGCTTTTCTTCAAATAAGAATCCTGCAGTGGGAACGCGATGGTTCAGCGGGATTGACGTAACTTTCAGGGTTTTATCCTCGAAAATCACTTCGCTTTCTTCCGAATTAACATTTGAAAAATGGATTTTGTACGGAAGCGCATGGCAAAAATATTCCAGCAACGGCATAAATAATATTTCAGCGTCGAACGGAGCATGAATGTAAAGGTCGGAAGTCCTCCCCAGCAGACCCAAAGTAGAAATTAGCCCCGGCAAACCGAAGCAGTGGTCGCCATGCAGGTGGGAAATAAAAATGTGGTCAATCTTTTGAAATTTCAGTTTTGATTTGCGGAATTGAAGTTGGGCGCCTTCCCCGCAATCAATCATATAAAGTTTATCGTGCAAATCGACGATTTGCGAACTTGGAAAATGTTTGGTGGTTGGAAGCGCCGATCCACAGCCTAAAATGTGTACTTCAAACGGATCCATAATTGTTCTATTCTATATTAATTAATTTGTGAATTTGCATACTTAAACGCCAATCCGGTTTTTGCATGATTTGTTCGACGCAATAGTTGATGTTTTCTTTTGTCGCAAGCGCATCGTCCCTGAAAACCGGACTCAGGAAATAGTATTTCGCCTTTGGCAAACGTTCGAAACCGGGAATCGCATCTCCCTTGTTTATCGGCAACCGAACTTCGTCAACGCTTGGATTTACCGCTTTCGCATAATCAGGCTTTCCCTTCGGGCTGACTGTGGTATAATCCAGCAAATCAGGTAACGGAAAATATCCGTTGCTTTCGATTGCTTGCCGATAGCCTTCGCGTTTGAAAAAGGTAACCGCTTCGTCGGTCAGTTGCAGAGCCGGCTCGCCGCCTGTCCAGATAATCCACCTGCATGGATGTTGCCGAATAACGGAAAGGATTTGAGAGAGTTCCATTGTTTCACCGCCGGAGAAATCCGTGTCGCAAAAGTCGCATTTCAAATTGCATCCGCTCAAGCGGACGAAGATAGATACTTCGCCCTGGCGGCCGCCTTCGCCTTGCAGAGAATAGAATATTTCCTTCACTTTAAGGTTCATATATGCAGGAAGTTTTAGGCGTTTCACTCACTTCGACCGCGTATAATTCCGGAATTTCCGGTTTAAACCGGTTGAAAATGAATTTGGCAATATTTTCCGAAGTCGGATGTTCGGGTATCACATCATTCAGGTGGCGATGATCAAGCTTATCTTCGATATATTTTTCGACGTTCCCCAAAGCGTTGTAGTCTTTGACAAAACCGTGCCTGTCCACATCCTCCGCTTTCAAATGGATGGTTATTGTGTAGTTATGTCCATGCATCCGAGCGCAAGGATGACCCTTATCCAACAGATTGAGGATGTGAGATGCTGAGAAAGTGAATTGTTTGCTGATTTTATACATTGTTTTTGGGGCTGATTTTTCACAAATGTACAATCTTTTCCCTGAAAACGGCAAAACAGGTTTCCTTCGTTTTATCGGATACTTTTTCCCTGTTTTATACGTTTGTATTACTGAAAAATCTTATTTTTGTGAAAATTTTAATTCGATGCGAATAATACTTATTCTGTCTATCCTGGTTGTAAGTCTCTTTCCGGCATCTGCACAGGACGGAAATTCGGCCTTTACTTACCTGCTTTTGCCTGGCTCGGCGCGGGCTGCAGCATTGGGCGGCACGAACATTTCAATCGTTGAGGATGACCTGTCGTTGATTTACCAAAATCCGGGTTTTTTAGGTCAAGAAATGGACAGAACGTTAAATGCAAACTATTTGTCATACGTTGGCGGCATTAAGCTGGGAAGCGCCGCTTTTGCCAAAGCGCTGGGGAAAAGAAGCGCCTGGGGCGTTGGTGTCAATTTTTCCAATTACGGTGAAATGTTGGAAACGACGGTAAACGACGAACAGATAGGCGATTTAAATGTAAGCGATATTTGCGGTAATATCTTTTTTTCTCGTGATTTGTCTGAAATGATAAGGGGAGGAGTTACGGCTAAATTCATCTATTCCAATTATAGGTACAATACGGCTATCGGCTTGGGCGTCGATTTGGGAATCAGTTATTACAATCCGGACAAGGATATTTCAATCGGTTTGGTCGGCAAAAATTTGGGCAGGCAAATCAAGGCTTATGAAGAAGAATTGCTTGATTTGCCTTGGGATATACAATTGGGATTCAGCCAGAAATTAGGCCATGCCCCGATTCGTTATTCGGTTACGGCAGTGCATTTAAACCAATGGAAATTCTATGATTTGCACCAGGAAAAAGGAGATTCTTTTACAAGGACTTTTCTCAAACATTTTATTTTCGGAGTTGAATTTCTTCCTGTGGAAAATTTTTGGGTTGCCACAGGATATAACGTTAAACGCGGAGCAGACATGGCTATCAGCGATGGCGGCAACAAATGGGGGGCTTTTTCCGTCGGCGCCGGATTAAAAGTAAAAGCCTTTGATGTGGGCTGCTCCGTTGCCAAATACCATCCGGCAGCCACTTCGTTTATGGTTAGCTTATCCATTTCTTTGGCAGAAAAGAAATTATAATTTAAGCCGTTAATGTATCATTTATTAGTGTTAATTAGCGGCAAAAATATATCCGAATGAAAAAAATAACAATCGCTGTTGACGGTTATTCTTCCTGTGGAAAAAGCACTATGGCTAAAGATTTAGCCCAAATGGTGAAATACAATTATATAGATAGCGGCGCCATGTATCGAGCCGTAACGCTGTATTGCCTCCGAAACAATTTGTTTGACGGCGATTCGCCAAACGAAACCGCGCTGAAAAACCACATCAATCAAATTCATATCACTTTTCAATATAATGAAATATCCGGCAAATCGGATACTCACCTGAACGGTGAAAATGTCGAAAAAGAAATCCGCAGCATGGCAATCGCCGATAAAGTCAGTCCGATTGCCGCCGTCGATTTTGTACGCGAAGCATTGGTGAAACAGCAGCAGGCAATGGGCAAAAACAAAGGCATTGTGATGGACGGGCGGGATATTGGGACGGTTGTTTTCCCCGGCGCCGAATTGAAAATTTTCGTTACCGCACGTCCGGAAATCCGTGTTCAACGCCGTTTGACGGAATTGGCAGCCAAAGGCGAAGACGTAACATTTGAAGAAGTGTTGAAAAACCTGACTAAACGCGACCTCATTGATACTACGCGGAAAGACGCGCCACTGCATCAGGCCGCCGATGCTGTGGTTATCGACAATTCAGACCTCACGATTGAGAAACAAAATAATATAATGTTGAAATTGTTTAAGGAAAAAACCGAATGAAATTTGCCTCCTCCGTCAAATTATACAGGAAACTCCGATACAGGAAAGGTTTCGGAGTACATTCCCCTTTCATTTATAATTTAATTACCAAAGTGATTGAAGAAAAGACTCCTTATTATATCTTCGACGAAATTGAGCAATTCCGAAAAAGGCTATCTTTCCGAAAAGAAACGCAGCATAAAAATTACGGCGCTTTGCTGTTCCGCATCATTCTCTTTTTCAAATGTCGCAGCATCCTGCAAATCAGGGCTTATACGGGCGTTCTTAGTATGTATATGTCTTTAGCGTTCCGCAAAAATTCCATTTGTTATGCTTTGGAGGAAAATTCCGGATTGTTGGAAGCCGCAAAAGTTTTTGCCGGACAGCAACACATGGAGAATTTACGCTGGATGGAAGGCGATTATACCGAAAATTTACAAAAACTGAAATCACTTGTCCCTGTGTTTGACCTGATATTTATCAATCAGTCTGGAAATGCGAATAAAACGATGGAAGCCGTCGAATTGTCCCGTCTGTTTATCGGCGAAAAATCTATCCTTATTATTGATGGAATTTCCAAAAACAAGGCAATCAAAGCCCTGTGGGAAAAACTAAAATCCAATCCCGAAACGAGCGTTACCATTGATTTGTATGCTTTGGGCATTATTTTCTTCGATAAAAAATTACATAAACAACACTATAAAAACTATTTCGATTATGGGAAAAAGCAAAATTTATACGAGAACAGGCGACAGCGGCTTCACCTCTTTGGTTGGCGGAAAAAGAGTTTCAAAAGCGAGTCCGCGAATTGAAGCCTATGGAACTGTTGATGAATTGAACGCTTTCATCGCCTGCCTGTTTGAAGAAACTGGCAATGAATACGACCGCCGGTTTCTCCGGCAAATTCAGCACAACCTGTTCTCCATTGGCAGTTACCTGGCTTCGGAGGCAGGCACAATGGTGTGTTCCATATCCGCAGAAAACGTGAAGAAAATCGAGTCGGAAATGGACGAAATCGACAAAATGTTGCCGCCGCTGAAACATTTCATATTGCCCGGAAGCTGTCGAAGCAATGCTTGGGCGCATGTCTGCCGTACCGTTTGCCGCAAGGCAGAAAGAAACATTTTCAAAATTCCTGAAGTCGATAAAATAGATAAAAATATCCTGCAATATATCAATCGTTTATCCGATTATTTTTTTCTGCTTTCCCGGAAACAAAATTTTTTACAAAGTATTGAAGAAATTATTTGGGAAAGTCCTTGCAAATGAAATAAAAATTTCTACTTTTGCGAAAAATTTGTATTATTTGTTTTGTAAAATATGTTTAATTGTAGTTTATTATGTATTGGACTTTAGAATTAGCATCCAAATTAGAAGATGCGCCGTGGCCTGCAAGTAGGGATGAATTAATTGATTATGCGTTTCGGTCGGGTGCTCCTCAGGCGGTGATTGAAAATCTTCAGGATATAGAAGACGAGGGGGAAATTTATGAATCTATCGAAGATATTTGGTCGGAATATCCTACGAAAGAAGATTTCTTCTTTAATGAAGACGAATATTAATGCTACACGATAAACGGTTTACGGTGCAGGAGAAAATTTCACCGCTCGCCCGCTTAGGGACAACCATCTTGTCCACTTCTAAGAAGAAACGAAATATTAAGGAGAAAGGCAATCTCTATAAGAATAGTAGAACTGTTTATTATTTCGAATAATACTTGTACAGTTCTTCCTGCGACCGGAAAAAGGGAGCATCGCCCTGCGACGGAATAAGATCTTTGCCCGTTCCATCCACTATCCGCGCTTTCCGGTTATCTTTCAATCCATAATCGACAATCAGGTCAAGTTCTTTTTGCAGTTTTTTGTCCAGAATTGGGGTGAGGACTTCTACCCGCATATTAAAATTCCGGTATGCCCAGTCTGCGGAGCCGATGTAGTATTTTCCTTTCCCGCCGTTACAGAAAATAAAGACGCGCGAATGTTCCAAATAGCGGTCTATAATTCCTTTCACCGATATATTGGCGCTTACGCCGGCAATTATGGAACAGTTTCCCCTGACCAGCAGGTCGATTTTAACTCCTGCCGCTGCCGCTTCATATAATTTGTCGACCATCTCGCTGTCGATCACGTGATTTAACTTGCATTTGAAAAAAGCTTCTTTCCCGCACTTTGCGTTACGGATTTCCGCGTCGATCAACAGTTTAATTTTTTCTCGCATGTTTATCGGTGAGACAAGCAGTTTCCTGAAAGTGCAATTGAGATAAGGTTTCTGAATAAACTGGAAAACGCCGTCCACTTCACTGACAATGCTGCGCCGTGCAGTCATCAGGCTTAAATCGGTATATGCCTTGGCGTTGCCTTCATGGAAATTTCCGGTGTTGATGCAGGCGACGCTTATATTGTTCCCTTTAATGAGAGTGAGTTTGGAATGAATTTTCAATCCCTCTATACCCAAGATTACGGTTATGCCCGCACCCTGCATTTTCTTTGTCCAGTAAATGTTTGAGGCTTCGTCGAAACGCGCCAGCAGTTCAATAACGACAGTAACCTTCTTTCCATTCTTTGCAGCGCAAATCAGGGCTTCGGCAACGGCGGAATGTTTCGCCAGGCGGTATAACGTAATCTTGATGGCATGTATTTTTTTGCTGACGGCAGCCTCCCGCAATAAGCGGATATAATTTGAAAAATGATGATAGGGATAATGCAACAGCAAGTCCTGCTGCCTGATCACTTCCATAACGCTATCCGATTTCATGATTTTGGGAACGCTAATAGCTTTCCATTCCGGGTATTTCAGTTCCTTGCGCCGGCAGTCGGGAAACGATATCAGGTCTTTCAGATTATGGTAACAACTGCCGGCAATCACATTGTCCATATCTCTGATGTTGAAACTTGTACGGATTTGTTTCAGCAGGTCGCCGGGCATATTCCGGTCGTAAATAAACCGCACCGGCTGTCCCCATTTCCGTTGCTTTATCGCTTTATCCACCTTGTTGATTGCGCCTTCCAAACTGATGTCGATGTCGATTTCCGCATCTTTCGTCAGTTTGAAAGCGTATGCTTCAAAGCGAGCGGCAACGGTTTGCCCTGCAAATATATAAGGCAAACAAATGCGTATCACGTCGTCGAGGAACATAAAAATCTTCTTGTTTCCTTCACCTGATTCGAGTTCGATAAACCGTCCGAACCTGTCGGCAGGAATCTCAAGCAGGGCATAATCTTTTTTTCCGGTAGGTGATATTTGACGGACGGCAAGATATACGTTTTCGTCGTCCAGATCTTTGAAGTTCGGATTTCGCAGAAAGAGGCGCGGATAAAGATGGAAACTCAGTTTGTCGATAAACATTTGGTGAATTTGTTTGCGCTGTTCATCGTCAATTTGTTTTTCATCAAGGATATAAATATGATGCGTCTCCATCTCTTTCTTCAGAGAATTAAACGTCTCGTCAAATTCAACGGCATATTTCTTATATAAATCATTGATTTGCGATAGCGTATGCATCGCCTTCTCTCTGTCGTTTTTGAAAGCACTGTCTTTCAGCGCAATGATGCGGTTCAGAATGGCGACCCTGACGCGGAAAAACTCGTCCAGGTTATTGGAGTAAATTCCCAAAAAAGAGAAACGCTCCAGAATTGGAACCGTATTGTCCTGCGCTTCCTGCAGAACGCGGTGGTTGAAATACATCCAACTCACCTCCCGTTCCAGATAGTATTTCTTTTCTCGTTTGTTCATAAATTGTTTGCTTTTTTGATTGGTATAACTCTCACGCCCCCTTTATCAGCCGAACCGACCATCGAAGCGTATGCCTGCAAGGCTCCGGAAACAGTGCGGTTACGGTCTTTGGGCGTCCATGCGTCTTCTCCCCGCGCTTCTTCTTCCAAACGCCGTTTCGACAGTTCGTCGTCGCTCAGCAAAACGTTAATGCTACGCAAAGGAATATCTATTTCGATCATATCGCCGTCGCGCACCAAACCGATAGCACCTCCCGAAGCTGCTTCGGGAGAAATATGGCCGATGCTTAAGCCCGATGTACCGCCCGAAAAGCGTCCGTCGGTAATCAGGGCACACTCTTCTCCCAAATGGCGGGATTTAATATACGATGTCGGGTATAACATTTCCTGCATTCCCGGTCCACCTTTCGGTCCCTCGTAAGCGATAACCACGACGTCACCACTCTGCACCGTTCCGTCGAGAATGCCTTCGCAAGCCGCTTCCTGCGATGTGAAAACCTTTGCCGTTCCCCGAAAATGCAGAATACTTTCGTCCACGCCCGCCGTTTTTACCACGCAGCCGTTCCGTGCGATATTTCCTTTCAGGATAGCAAGTCCCCCGTCTTTGGAATAGGCGTGGGCAATATCGCGGATGCAGCCGTTTTTCCTGTCATCATCCCACGTATCGTAGAAATTGTATTGCGAACCAAGCGTCAGATTAGGCATATTTCCAGGGGCTTCAGGTTTGGAATTGGTAATTGATAATTGATAATTGACAATTATGGTTGCTAAATTCACGCCTTCTATGCGATTGACTGATGTGTCGATTAATCCGCCTTTGTTCAGTTCCGCCAGAATGTTCATAACGCCGCCGGCGCGGTGCACATCCTGAATATGGTATTTTTGCGTATTCGGCGCAACTTTGCAAAGGCAAGGCGTTTTACGCGAAAGCATGTCGATATCGTCCATCGTGAAGTTTACACCCGCCTCATTGGCAATCGCCAAAAGGTGTAAAACAGTGTTTGTCGAGCCACCCATTGCAATATCGAGCGTCATGGCATTGAGGAAGGCGGAGCGGGTTGCAATGCTGCGCGGCAATACGCTTTCGTCGCCGTCACGATAATATTTAGATGCATTTTCAACGATTAACCTTGCAGCGTCTTTGAAAAGGTTGAGACGGTTTTTGTGCGTAGCGACAATCGTTCCATTACCCTGTAATGCCAGACCGATTGCTTCGTTCATGCAGTTCATCGAATTGGCGGTAAACATGCCGCTGCATGAGCCGCAGGTGGGACACGCCACAGATTCGATTTGCGCAACCTGCTCGTCCGTAACGTCTTTGTCCGCACTCTGAATCATAGCGTCAATTAAGTCCAGTTTTCGCTCGCCAAGCCAACCCGCTTCCATCGGACCTCCGGAAACAAACACGGCGGGAATATTCAGTCGCATTGCCGCCATTAACATGCCCGGCGTAATTTTGTCGCAATTAGAGATACAAACCATGGCATCGGCTTTGTGGGCTTGCACCATATATTCGACGCTATCGGCAATCAAATCGCGGGAGGGGAGGGAATACAACATGCCGTCGTGTCCCATGGCAATGCCGTCGTCAATGGCGATTGTGTTAAACTCGGCGGCGAAACAGCCCAGTGCTTCGATTTCGCGTTTGACATACTGTCCGATTTCGTGCAAGTGCATGTGTCCCGGCACAAATTGTGTAAAGGAATTAACGACGGCGATGACAGGGTTTCCCATCTGTTCGGGTTTCATGCCGTTGGCTTTCCACAAGGCGCGTGCGCCGGCCATTCGGCGACCAGAGGTAGAGGCGCTGCAGGAAAGGGGGATGGTATAGTTCTTTTCGCTATGTAATGTCGTTTTCATTCTTTGATTGGTTCGAAATTTTGTATTTCTATTTTTGCATATTCTTGCGTTCTTTTGTGGTTACAAAGGTAATGAATATTTATTACATTGCAGACAAAAATAGTCAATCAACTTTCAGACTTTCCAACATCCGCTTCAAAACCACCTGACAGGATATTTCACGATTGGCGGCTTCGGGAATCACAATAGATTGCGGACTTTCAATCACCTCATCGGTTACGATCATGTTGCGGCGGACGGGCAGGCAGTGCATGAAAAAAGCGGAATCGGTCAGCGACATCTTTTGAGCGTTGACCGTCCAATTCATGTCTTTGCAGAGAATCTTGCCGTATGCATCGTCTCGGAAAACCGCCCAGTTTTTGGCATAAATAAAATTCGCACCTTCAAATGCTTTCTTCTGGTCGTATTCTATTTTGGCGTTGCGGACAAACTTTGGGTCTAACTCGTAGCCTTCGGGGTGAGTAATCACAAAATCCACGTCGGCTTCATTCATGAAATCGGCAAACGAATTAGGCACGGCTTGTGGTAGGGCTTTTGGATGCGGCGCCCAGGTTAATACCACTTTCGGATGTTTACAGGGCTTAAATTCTTCGATGGTAATCAGGTCGGCAAAAGCCTGCAAGGGATGAGCAGTCGCGCTTTCCATGCTGAAAACCGGTCGACCGGAATATTTGATAAACTGATTCAGTATCTTTTCATTACAATCGTCTTCCTTGCTCTCGAACCGAGCAAAAGAGCGCACACCAATTATGTCGCAATAGGCACCAATCACAGGTATGGCTTCCAGCAGATGTTCCGATTTATCGCCGTCCATCATAACACCGCGCTCGGTTTCCAAACGCCATGCACCTTGGGCTACATCAAGTACCATACTGTTCATTCCCAAGTTCATTGCCGCTTTCTGCGAACTCAAACGGGTTCGCAAACTCGAATTGAAAAACACCAACATAACGGTCTTGTTTTCTCCAAGCGTCTTATGGGCGAAACGGTTTTTCTTTACTTCCAGCGCTTCTTGAATTGCCGTGTTTAAGTCTCCTAAATCTTTTACGTTAGTGAATGTTTTCATTTCTTTTTTGTTAATTGTGTAATGCAAAGATACGACGAATTATTGTATATTTGTCGGCGAGTGGCAAATTTTTAAGATTTTTAGACCCTTAAGCCGTAAAGAATATGAAAAAAGACAGGAAAAAAATAATGCTCTTCACTTCCTGGACCAGCGTTGCGGGAAATGTTTTGTTATCATTGTTGAAGATTGTGGCAGGGATTGTTTCGGGCAGCCTTGCGGTGTTGAGCGACGGACTGGACTCGGCTTCCGACGTGTTTACTTCGCTGGTCATTCTGATTGCCACGCCGATTATCAGCCGTCCGCCCAATTCAAAATTTGCTTACGGGCAGGAAAAAGCGGAGAATATTGCTTCGACAGTCTTGTCATTTGTGATTTTCTTTATGGGCGGGCAAATGTTTGTCACTTCTGTCGGTAAAATCATCCGCGCGGAAGTCACGGAGCTCCCTTCAACGATTGCTATCTGGACAACGGTTATTTCCATTGCGGGCAAGCTGCTGCTGGCGCTATATCAGTTCCGACAGGGGAAAAGAGTCAATTCATCCATGCTGAAAGCCAATGCCGTCAATATGCGGAACGACGTGATTATTTCGGCGGGCGTGCTGTTGGGGCTTGGGTTTACGTTTCTGCTTAATTTGCCGGTTCTCGACCCGATTATTGCTTTGCTAATCAGTATTTATGTTATATATTCCGCCATTGGTATTTTCCGCGACGCCAATCTGGTGTTGATGGATGGGATGCAGGATATGACTGTTTATAAGGAGATTATCAGCGCTGTCGAAAAAGTGCCGGGCGCGTCGAATCCACACCGGATTCGTTCCAGCCGCACCGGAAACTTATATAATATTGTATTGGATATTGAAGTTGACGGCAACCTTTTGCTGACAGAAGCACACCTGATTGCGCAAAAAGTGGAGGACTCTATCAAAGAATTAGTCGATAACGTCTATGATATTGTCGTCCACGTTGAACCCAAAGGGGTTATGCATTGTGAGGAGAAATTTGGCGTGAATAAAGATAATCTGTAATCCATTTTCCGACTTCGGAAGTTTTATATGCCCGTCCGTCTCCGGCAATATCTTCCGTCACAATTTTTCCAGCCAAAGAAGCATTGACCGCTTCGCGAATAGCATCCGCTTCTGCCTGCAACCCAAATGTATATTCAAACATCAGCGCCGCCGAAAGAATTGTTGCCAGAGGATTGGCAATGTCTTTTCCTGCCGCCTGCGGATAAGACCCGTGAATGGGTTCAAACACAGATGTATGAATACCGATGGAGGCTGACGGCAACATGCCCAGCGAGCCGGTAATAACGGACGCCTCGTCGGTCAGAATATCGCCGAACATATTTTCCGTAACCATCACATCAAAGCGTTTCGGCCACTGAATAATTTGCATCGCGGCATTGTCCACAAACATATATTCGGTTTCCACGCAAGGGTATTCTTTTTCCAACCGCTGCGCCGTTTGCCGCCAAAGCCGCGAAGTTGCCAGCACGTTGGCTTTATCCACCACCGTCAGTTTTTTCCTGCGTTTGAGCGCGTAGCCGTAAGCCAAACGAATGATGCGCTCAATCTCTTCCCGCGTATAAACGCAAGTGTCGTAAGCGGTTTCACCGTCTTCACTTCTGCCTTGCGGACGGCCAAAATAGATGCCGCCCGTCAATTCGCGGATGCACATAAAATCGGCGCCTTCCACCAAATCGGTGCGCAAAGGCGATTTGTGAATCAGGGAGGGGAAAGTCGTTACCGGTCGGATGTTGGCATACAAGCCCAATTGTTTGCGCATTGCCAATAAACCCTGTTCCGGCCGGACTTTCGCCGAAGGATCATTATCATATTTCGGAGACCCGATAGCGCCGAACAAAACGGCAGACGATTCCATGCAAAGGGCATGAGTTTCGGGCGGATAGGGATTGCCAACCGCGTCAATAGCGGCAGCGCCGACCAGTGCTTCGCGATAAGTCACCTCGTGACCGAATTTTGCGCAAACGGCTTTGGTTGCTTCCAAAGCCTGCGAGACGATTTCAAGGCCAATGCCGTCGCCGGGCAAAACTGCAATTTTTAGTTTCATTGTTTTTTATTTTTATTTGAATTTCGGGGCAAAGATACAAAATAGTTGCGAATTACACACACGTCTTTGCGCCGCCCCTGTCATTAGACTTGTTGCGAAATAGTTCTTTACAGTAAAAAAGAGTTATCATTGCAGCATGAAATATGAGTTAGTAAAAGGATTTAAAAACGAACGTTTTCGTCAAGTTACCGGGGTCAATATTACCACTTTTAATAAGATGGAGGAAGCGCTTGGGGTCAACTATGCCGAAGTTCACAAAAAGCACGGTCGTCATCGTGAGTTATCCATCGAGGATATGCTTCTCGTGATGTTGGAGTATTACAGGGAGTATCGCACATTTGATTGTATTGTAGCGAGTTACGGAATTACCAAATCTAATGTTTGCAGAACGATACAAAGGGTTGAAACCGTATTGATTCGTTGCGGGTTATTCAGGTTGTCCGGCAAAAAGGCGTTGATAGCCCCCGAAACCGAAGTTGAAGCAGTGCTTGTTGACAGTACCGAAATACCCATTGAACGACCTGTAAAAGGTCAAAAGAAGTACTGCTCGGGTAAAAAAACGACAATACGATAAAGGTTCAGGTCGTGGCAGATAAGAAGACAGAGGAGATTATTTGCACGGAATTTTTTAACGGGAAAGCGCACGACGGAACTGTCTTCAGGAGCACGCTTTCCATCTTGGAAAGGATACTTGTTCTTGCCGACAGTGGTTATCGAGGGGTGCAAAAAGTTCACTCCAATACCCAATTCCCCTTGCGCCACAAGGAAGATTTAGATTAATGCCCGACAGAGAGCGAAAGGCTTACAACAAACGTATTTCAAGCCTGCGAATGAAAGCAGAACACATCATCGGCAGAACAAAAAGGTTTGGTATGGCACGCGAGCGATATCGTAACAGACGAAAAAGATTTGGGTTAAGATACAACTTGATTTGTGGAA
>JAIRKG010000115.1 GCA_031260235.1 Dysgonamonadaceae bacterium
ATCCTTTCTTTGGCGCAGGCACAACAGGACTGGTTGCACAACAGCACGGCCGAAATTATATCGGAATTGAACTTAATGCCGAATATTGATAAATAGATACCGAAAGGTTATAGGAAGCCTTTCAGACAGAATGCATAGTCGCATCCTAAATTTTGGAAAGTCTTTTTTGTATTATTTAGATTAATTATTGCGTGAATTTTGTAGCATTTCATTTTTCATTAATATTTATTAAAAATACGCATTTCATTTTTCCTTTTTGTCGCATTTCATTTTGCGGGATTAAATTTGTGTTTGTTTGTAGGCGGCGGGAGAAAGTGGCGAAGAAAAGATAAACAATAATTTAACGGGTGTTTATCCGCTCGGATAACGAGCGTTTATCCGTTCGCTTAACGGATGTTTATCCGCCCGCTTAAACGGCATTTATCCGCTCGCTTAAACGACGTTTAAATTTAAACCCTTTCGGGTTTTGAAAATGGGCAGGGTTTAGCGTGTCGCTCTTAATTCTCAAATTCTTAATCTTCAATAGAATATGAAAGCCGGTGAAGTACAGGATTGCTGCGCCGCTTCGCTTCGCTCGCAATGACGAGGCGGAGGTTGCAAAGTCGCGGTCGTCACCCGGAGGGCGAAGCAAGGCAGAAAAACCCCCGCCGGTTTGGGAGCAGGGGGGAATTACAAAACCTCTTCCGGATAACGTTTCATAACAAGCGGATACTTTTCAGGATGTTTCAGGCTTTCTATTTCCAAATCCACATCAAGCGATTCCCAGCGAATACCCTCGTCGCCACACATCTCCACATTGAAAACATCAGACACTTTGGCATTCTTAAACCACGGAATCCGGTCGTATGAAAGATAATAATCACTTCCAAACACGGATATTATTATTCCATTTGGGGTAATCATGCGTACATCAAAGGAATAAAGCCGCCTCATTCCCCATATTAAACAACAAATCTACAATACTGAGATTAGCCTGAAAGCCATATTTGTGTTCAAAAACCTGATAATAAGGCTTAAAATTTACACTGCTGCTCTTTTTCCGGGGATGAGTGGCTTCCCGTAAATCGAGCGTATCCTCCGGAACTTCTGTTAAGTATTGGGTTGAATAGCCAATATCAGGCGAAATATCCAACAGGGAACAAATCAATTCCCGCAACATTTCATTGAAATCAAAGAGGAAACGTTGCGGTTTTTCGTAAAAAGGACGGAAATCGTCGGCATAATATTCAAAAAAAGGAGTGGACTTATATGCCGAAACAATCGCATTCCAATGCAAATGCCGCCAGTTTCCGTGTTCGGCAATGCGAATATCTTTTGTCGGATATTTGGGAGAATCAGGTTTCACGATCGGAATACTGAGCGTTTGCAAACCATTGGCAGATACAATGACGCAACGATTCCGGCAAGTCTGTTTAAGATAATTGCAGTGCCGTTCAATAATTACCTGCTGATTGATATTCATTTGCATGTAATATTCCACCGGCGCCAGATAAGCGGTTGATAAAAGACATAAACGCATCACTCAATCTTTTATAAAAATTGCTTGCGAAGATACTGTTTTTTCTGCAATAACCGAAAATGCCTTATAACACAAAAATCTTTCGTACCTTTGTTCTCGAAAGCGGCAGGAACGTTGTCGCTCCATTTAATTTATAAACACCATATTAACAATGAATTTTCAATTAACAATAGTAAAAGTCGGCGGACAGATCATTGAAGAGCCGGACGCATTGAAAAATTTATTAAAGGATTTTTCACGGATAGCCGGATATAAAATGTTGATACACGGCGGCGGACGGATGGCTACCGAACTGGCGGAAAAGTTAGGCGTCAAAAGCAGGATGGTGGACGGACGGCGAATTACCGACGAAGAAACCCTGAAGATTGTAACCATGGTTTATGCCGGTTTGGCAAACAAACGGATTGTTGCACAATTACAGGCTTTGAAGGTGGATGCCGTCGGTTTAACCGGCGCTGATATGAATGTCATCCTTTCTCAAAAACGACCGGTAACCGATGTTGATTATGGTTTTGTAGGCGATGTTAAAGAAGTAAATATCAAAGCTTTATTAGAAATAATCAATCAGGGCTATGTTCCGGTTTTAGCTCCGTTGACGCACGACGGCGAAGGCAATCTGCTGAATACGAATGCTGATACGATTGCCGCCGAAGTTGCGTGCTCGCTCGCTGGCGATTTCAATGTGCGTTTGATTTACTGTTTCGAGAAAAAAGGCGTACTGACGGATGAAAACGACGAAAATAGCGTGATTCGGAATCTCGACCGCGAATTATACCAACAGTATAAAGAAGAAGGAATTATCAAAGCCGGAATGATACCGAAACTGGATAACGCTTTCCGCGCCTTTGCATCCGGCGTAAAGGAAATAATCATCACTTCCGCCGCCGGAATGAACACCGGGAAAGGAACTTACATCAAATGAAGCAATCGTTTGAAATGGCTGCAAAGACCCTATATGGTCTTGAAGAAATCCTGGCGGAAGAATTAATCAATTTAGGTGCTGACGAGGTGCGGATTGGTCGGAGAATTGTAACTTTCGAGGGAGATAAGCGGTTGATGTACAAAGCCAATTATTGTTGCCGCACGGCAATCAGAATCCTGAAACCCATTGTCCGTTTCCGGGCAAACAATCCCGACGAAGTTTACGAACAAATCAAGCAACTGGATTGGGAGCGCCTCCTGCCTACTCCAAAAACCTTTGCCATTGACGCCGTCGTTTATTCCGAAACTTTTACTCACTCCAAATTTGTAACCTACCGTGCCAAAGACGCTATCGTCGATCATTTTTCCGGAAAAAATCTGCCGCGGCCTTTTATCCGCGTGAATAATCCCGACATACCGATGCATCTTCATATTTCGCACAATGAATGTACACTTGCTTTCGACAGTTCGGGCAAATCTCTGCACAAAAGAGGCTACCGCATTGAAGAAACGGAAGCGCCCTTGAATGAAGCGCTTGCCGCAGGAATGATATTGCAAACCGGTTGGCGGGGCGAAAGCCATTTTGTCGATCCGATGTGCGGTTCGGGAACATTGCTGATTGAAGCGGCGTTAATCGCGATGAATATTGCTCCCGGCATTTTTCACGACAAATACGCTTTCGAAAAATGGGACGATTTCGACGCCGAATTATTTGAAGAAATCACGACCGACGACAGCCAAGAGAAAAACTTTAATTACAAATGTTTCGGCTCGGATATTTCCCCGAAAGCAATAGCGGTCGCAAGGAAAAACGTAAAAAACGCAGGCCTGTCCAACCACATCGAACTCAAAGTTTTACCATTTCAGGAAATGCGGGAAAACCCGGGTAAAGGAATTTTAATAACCAATCCTCCCTACGACGAACGCTTGAAAGTTAACGACTTGACAAACCTTTACGCCATGATTGGCGAACGCCTGAAGCACGTTTTTTCCGGTTATGAAGCCTGGATTATCTCTTCCAATCCGGAAGGATTCGACAAAATCGGTCTCAAACCTTCTTCCGGAATGAAATTAAACAATGGCGCTCTGCCCTGCGAATACCGGCAATATATTCTGTTTGCAGGAAAACGGAAAGATTGTGTGAATCCGTCTCATCTATATCGCTAATTTTGCACCTCCATAGAAAAGAAAAAACATGATAAATCTACAGGAAAGTTTAGATATTATAAACAGGGAAATTCAGACAATTCAATATCCGCAGAATCCGGCGGGACTGTATGAACCGATTGCTTATCTGTTGGCGATGAAAGGAAAGAAAATCCGTCCGGCGCTGACGCTTTTGGCATGCAATCTGTACAGGGACGATGTTGAGACAGCTATCCGACCTGCTTTGGCATGGGAAATATTTCACAATTTCACGCTTATGCACGACGATGTGATGGACAAAGCGGATTTGCGGCGCGGGCAACCAACGGTGCATAAAAAATGGAACGAAAACGCGGCAATTCTTTCCGGCGACGCGACGCTGATTCTTTCGTATGTTTTCATGACCGATTCGGCTATGGAAAACTTAAAACCGCTCCTCGATCTGTTTTCCACGACAGCCGCTGAAATTTGCGAAGGGCAGCAATATGACATGGAATTTGAGCGACGGACGGATGTTTCCGAACAGGAATACATAGAAATGATTCGCCTGAAGACGGCCGTTATGTTCGGCGCTTGCTTCAAAACCGGCGCAATTATCGGCGGCGCCGACAAAAAAGACCTGCAGAATTTATATGATTTCGGAATTAATTTGGGCATTGCGTTTCAAATTAAAGACGATTTGCTGGACGTTTACGGAAACCCCGGCGTTTTTGGAAAGAAAACAGGCGGCGATATTCTCTGCAATAAAAAAACGTACCTGCTGATTAATGCTTTGAACAGGGCGGACAAGCCGGAGCGGGAAAACCTTCTCCACTGGCTTGGGCGCAACGATAATCCGCAGGAAAAAATTATTGTGGTGCGCAACATATATGACCGGCTGGCGATTCCAGACATCGCCAATGCGTCCATACAGGTTTTTTACGAAAAAGCATTAATGGCTTTCCACGCGATTTCGGTAAGTGAAAGCAGGAAAGAAATATTGAAAGACGTGGCTAAAGATATAATAGAAAGGGAATTTTAATGCACTATATTGACACTCATACCCACATTTATTTAAAAGAATTCGATTCCGACGTCTGCAAAATCGTCCGTAGCGCAATCGAAGCGGGGGTAAACCGGCTTTACCTTCCCAATGTCAACGTTGAATCCATCGAACGTTTACACGCTGTGTGCGACCAATATCCCAATTTATGTTTCCCGATGATTGGGCTGCATCCGACCTGCGTCGGGCAGAATTTCCGGAAAGACTTGGCGGCGATTGAAGTCCTGATCGATAAGCGGAACTACTCCGCAATCGGGGAAGCAGGCATAGATTTATATCGCGACAAAACTTTCCGTAAAGAGCAAGCCGAAGCGTTTGAAACGCAGCTACAGTGGAGCATTGAGCAAAATCTGCCGGTAGTCATTCATGCCCGCAAGGCTTTTCCGGAAGTTTTTGAGAGCATACATAAGATTGGCGCCGACAGGTTACGCGGTGTTTTTCATAGTTTTAGCGGCTCTCGCGACGAATTGGAAGAAATCGTTTGTTTGCAGAACTTTATGATTGGCATTAACGGGATTGTTACGTATAAAAATGCAATGTTCGGTGAATATTTGCCACTCTGCCCAATCGAAAGGGTTCTTCTGGAAACGGACGCTCCCTATCTTGCGCCCGTCCCGCACAGAGGAAAACGGAACGAGCCGGCGTATCTGCCTTTTATTGCTGCGAAACTGGCGGAGGTTTATGCACTTCCGGTTGAAATTATTGCGGAGAAAACAACTGCAGCCGCGTTGCGGTTATTTGATACGCGGTGAATAATAAGGACTAAGGAACAATTCAATTTCAAATGTTGTCAACATTTGAAATAATGAACTAATACGCTCTCGCAAAAACGACCCGCTGCGCCGATTGTTTTCCTGTAATCATGCACTTTCCGGGTGTTTTGTCTCCGTCAAACGGGATACAGCGGATGGTTGCTTTGGTTTCTTCCTTAATTTGTTTTTCGGTTTCGGGCATACCGTCCCAATGCGCGAGGATAAATCCGCCGTCTTCGATACGTTTCTTGAATTCATCGTAAGTTTCAACGGTAAAGGTTTGAGCGGTTCGGAAATCCATGGCTTTTTGATAAATATTCCGTTGAATATCGTCCAAAAGATGCTTAACGTATGGCGCAATATTGTCCAAATCGACGGTTTCTTTCGTCAACGTATCGCGGCGAGCCGCTTCAATCGTGTGGTTTTCAAGGTCGCGGCCTCCCATCGCCAGGCGAACCGGAACGCCTTTTAATTCATATTCGACGAATTTCCACCCCGGCTTTTTGTTTTTGGATTCGTCGTATTTGACAGAGATGTTAAGATTTTTAAGATCTTTGATTACTTTAAGAATCTGTTCGTTGATAGCGGCAAACTGCTCGTCATTTTTATAAATAGGAACAATAACGACCTGGTATGGGGCAAGTTTCGGTGGCAGCACCAAACCGTTGTCGTCGGAATGTGCCATAATCAACGCGCCCATCAAGCGGGTGGAAACGCCCCACGAGGTCGACCAGACATAGTCGCGTCGCCCTTCCTTATCCAGAAATTGTACGTCGAAAGCCCTAGCAAAGTTCTGTCCCAGAAAATGGGAAGTACCTGCCTGCAAAGACTTCCCGTCCTGCATCAACGCTTCGATACAGAACGTGTCCAACGCGCCTGCAAAACGTTCACTCGCGGTTTTCACGCCCTTCAATACAGGGACGGCCATGTATTGTTCGGCAAATTCGGCATAAACGTCCAGCATTTTTCTCGTTTCTTCAATGGCTTCTTCCCGCGTTGCATGCGCCGTATGGCCTTCTTGCCACAGAAATTCGGCTGTTCGCAAAAACAGGCGGGTACGCATCTCCCAGCGGACAACGTTTGCCCATTGATTGACCAAAACCGGCAAGTCGCGGTATGACTGTATCCAACCCCTATAGGTATTCCAGATAATCGTTTCGGAAGTCGGACGGACAATCAATTCCTCTTCCAGGCGGGCTTCGGGATCGACAGTAACGCCTTTTCCGTCAGGGTCGTTCTTCAGGCGATAATGCGTAACTACCGCACACTCTTTGGCAAATCCTTCCACATGATCGGCTTCCTTGCTCAGGAAAGACTTGGGAATAAACAATGGGAAATAAGCATTCACATGTCCGGTTTCTTTAAACATGTCGTCCAGTTGCCGTTGAATCTTTTCCCAAATTGCATATCCGTAGGGCTTAATCACCATGCAGCCGCGCACTGCCGAATTTTCGGCCAAATTGGCTTTCAATACCAAATCGTTGTACCATTGGGCGTAATTTTCGCTTCGTGAAGTCAGTTCTTTTATTATTGCCATTGTTTTGTGTTTTTGATATGATAAACGCCACAAAAATAGTAAGTTTTTTGGGTTTCATTTTGTTATTCCCAACAAAACACATAACTTTGTGCGGTATTTCAAAAACAATCACAGGAAAAAATTATGTCCGACTCGAAAAAAATCAAAAATGCTTTAATATCTGTCTTTCATAAAGACGGCTTGAACAATATTTTGGAGAAATTAAACGACGCAAAAGTTTCGTTCTTTTCAACCGGAGGAACAAAAGAATTTATCGAATCGCTGGGTTACCCCTGCGTTTCTGTCGAAAGCCTGACGGGGTATCCTTCTATCCTTGGCGGGCGGGTTAAGACTTTGCATCCCAAAATATTCGGCGGCATTTTGAACCGTCGCGAAAATGATTCCGACCGGCAACAAATTGCACAATACGACATTCCCGAAATTGATTTGGTGATTGTTGATCTGTATCCTTTCCGCGAAACGCTTGCTTCGGGCGCGGGAGAAGAAGAAATCATCGAAAAAATAGATATAGGAGGTATTTCCCTAATCAGGGCAGCCGCCAAAAATTATAAAGACGTGATTATTGTTGCGTCCAAAGACCAGTATGCTCCACTGGACAACCTTTTGTCGGGCAATGGCGCCGTTTCCACACTCGAAGAACGGAAATGGTTTGCCAAAGAGGCTTTTGCTGTTTCTTCCAGCTACGACGCGGCGATATTCAACTATTTTGACGGTGGCGACGGTTCCTATTTCCGCTCCACGGGAGATAATGCCAAAATTCTGCGTTATGGGGAAAATCCCCATCAGAAAGGGATTTTCTACGGCGATTTTGGAGCCCTGTTTGAGCAACTTCAAGGGAAAGAGATTTCCTACAATAACTTGCTGGACGTGGAAGCTGCTGTTTCCCTGATTTCGGAGTTTGATGAACTGACATTCGCTATCCTGAAGCACAACAACGCCTGTGGCATCGCTTCCCGTCCGACAGTGAAAATGGCTTGGGACGCGGCTTTATCTGCCGACCCAGTTTCGGCTTTCGGCGGAATCCTGATTTGCAACGCATCCATTGACAAAGAATCGGCAGAAGAGATTAACAGGATTTTCTTTGAAGTGATTATCGCTCCCGACTACGATACGGCCGCTTTGGAAATCTTGATGCAGAAAAAGAACCGGATTATTCTTATTCAAAAAGACAGTCCGCAGGCAAAACTCCAATTCCGTTCCCTGTTGAACGGCGTTTTGGTGCAGGACAGAGACATGAGCGTTCAAACTGCATTCGATTTGCAGATCGCAACGCAGAAAACACCCGAAAACAATGAGATAGCCGATTTGCTGTTTGCCAATAAACTGGTGAAACATACCAAATCCAACGCCATTGTTTTGGCGAAAAACAAACAACTTTATGCGAGTGGGACGGGACAGACTTCGCGCGTTGACGCGCTCAAACAAGCCATTGAAAAGGCAAAAACTTTCGGCTTCGACTTGAAAGGAGCCGTCATGGCTTCCGACGCTTTTTTTCCTTTTCCCGATTGCGTCGAAATTGCAAACAGCGAAGGAATAACGGCTGTCATCCAGCCCGGCGGTTCCGTCAAAGATAATTTATCAATAGAATATTGTAACATTCATAACATGGCAATGGTGATGACCGGTGTTCGTCACTTTAAACATTAAAATTATTATGGGATTATTTTCTTTTACGCAAGAACTTGCGATGGATTTGGGAACAGCAAATACAATTATAATCAGCAATGGGAAGATTGTAGTTGATGAACCGTCTGTAGTAGCATTGGACGACCGTAGCGATAAAATTCTGGCTATCGGCAAAAAAGCGCAGCAAATGGAAGGCAAAACGCCGAACAAAATCAAAACGATTCGTCCGCTCCGCGATGGAGTGATAGCCGATTTTAATGCCGCCGAACAGATGATTCGCGGGTTAATTAAAATGGTTAACAATCAAAACCACTTTTTCTCCCCCTCTTTGAGAATCGTAATTTGTATTCCGTCTGGAAGCACCGAAGTGGAAATCCGCGCCGTCCGCGACTCGGCGGAACATGCCGGTGGACGCGATGTTTACATGATTTACGAACCGATGGCAGCCGCCATAGGAATCGGTTTGGACGTTGAAGCCCCAGACGGAAATATGGTTGTGGATATAGGCGGCGGCACAACCGAGATTGCCGTTATTTCTCTGGGTGGCATTGTTTCCAACAAATCCATCCGTATCGCAGGCGACGATTTGACGCAGGATATTATCGAATACATGGGTCGCCAGCACAATATACGGGTTGGCGAACGGACAGCCGAGCTGATTAAAATCAATGTCGGGTCTGCACTGGTTCATCTCGAAGACCCGCCGGAAGATTACATCGTGTATGGTCCGAACCGCATGACGGCTTTGCCGATGGAAGTCCCCGTATCTTATCAGGAAATCGCCCATAGCCTTGATAAATCCGTTTCAAAAATAGAGATGGCCGTTCTGGGCGCACTGGAAAGTACGCCTCCCGAACTTTATGCCGATATTGTCCGCAACGGAATTTACCTCGCCGGCGGCGGCGCTTTGCTGAAAGGATTGGATAAACGGTTGATGGACAAGATTAATATACCTTTTCATATTGCCGACGATCCCCTTCATGCGGTAGCCAAAGGAACAGGTATTGCTTTGAAGAATATTAACAAGTTTAACTTCCTGATACGATAATTGAAAAACTTAATCAATTTTATCCTGAACCATGTTCACTGGCTGCTGTTTTCTTTCCTCACTTTTTCTTCTTCCTGTCTGCTCATTCACAATAATGAATTTCAACGGAGTAAATATCTGGTGATTTTTCAGGAAATAGAGGGCAGAATTTGTTTGATTTCCAACGGCGTCGAATCCTATATTAATCTGAAAACGATCAATACCGAGTTGATGGGGCGGATTGCCGTACTTGAACGGGAAGCACGGGATTACAAACAAAAAGCGGAAACTTTGTCAAAACAATTCTTCCCAATGGAAGCGCCCGAATATGAAAACCTCTATCCGGACGCTTTCAATTTTATTCAGGCTCGCGTTGTGAACAACCGGATTTCGCGCATGGACAATAATTATATCACTTTGAACAAGGGGTCTTTGGCCGGCGTAAGGGAAGATATGGGCGTTATGTCGCCCGGAGGAATCGTCGGAGTTGTGATAAACGTCACGCCTCACTTTTCAAAAGTGATACCCATCCTGAATCCCAAATACCAGCCAAGCTGCAAACTCAAAAGAACCGGTTATTTCGGGAATTTATTGTGGGACGGGAAAGATTCCCGTTATATCTCGCTGAAAGAATTGCCGCTACACGCCACGTTTAATATCGGGGATACGATTGTAACAAGCGGATATTCCATGGTTTTCCCGGAAGGAGTGCCTGTCGGCACGGTGGAAGATGCTTTCAAGCAGAAAGGCGGAAATTACAATTCGCTGAAAATAAAATTGTTTACCAATTTCAATGCGTTGAGCGAAGTCCTGATTGTGGTGAATACGCTGAAAGAAGAACAATTAAACGTAGAAAGGGACAGCGATGAATAAAACGGTTCTATGGCAGTTACTGATGTTCGTCCTCCTCCTGCTGTTGCAGGTATGGCTGTTCAACAACATCCATTTGTTCGGCGTAGCCACACCCTTTGTATATCTCTATTTTACCATAAAGTTGCCGGCAAAAATGAACCGCAATACAGTGTTGCTGTTGTCGGCGCTGTTGGGATTACTTATAGACCTGCTTGGTTTCACGTTGGGCTTAAATATGTCGGTTATGGTAATCGTCGGTTTTTTACGGTTTTATTTACTGAAACTGTTTGAGCCGCGGGATATTTATGGAGATTATGTGCCATCAATTGAAACATTGGGCAATCCCGTGTTTATGCGTTATGCAGGGGTGATGACCGCGATTCAGGTAATAATCCTGCATTTAGTGGAATCGTTCGCCGTGTTCGATCCGGTACAGTTGCTGCTGCGGATCGTGAGCAGTTTTATTTTGACGCTGTTGCTTATTTGGGGGATCGAGTCATGCACCACATCCCTAAGCGAGCGAGAGTCGCGCCACTAAGCGGGGGAAGTCTCCCCCCCGTTTCAGCCGCCTCGACGGCGGGCTTCCGCTTCCCCTCTGCGGGGCGACGCCCCGCAACGCCCCCGTCACACGTCACCCGGAGCCGCGTAGCAGTGAAGCAATCCGGTACAAAACCGTCACCCGGAGGGCGAAGCCCGAAGCAATCCAGGAAAAAAGAAATGGATTGCCGCGCCGCAAAGCGGCTCAGGGTGACGTAGCGGTGTCGCTTAGGGTGAAGCACCATAGCCGCTTAGGGTGAAGCACCATGACCGCTTAGGGTCATGCACCATGACTGCTTAGGGTCATGCACCATGACTGCTTAGGGTCATACACCATGACTGCTTAGGGCGAAGCATCGTAGCCAAATATAGTAGACAGAAAACAACAAATAAAATTTCTCTTACGTGTCCGGAGGTTTCGCGAAGTGCGACGTCTCCGGTTTTTTTAATAGTTATGCAACTATTTTGTATCTTTGCCCTGAAATTCAAATAATAAATAAAAAGACAGTTCATTCATATATAATAGATGAAAACCCGTTACCTCGTTTCCACCCTGTTTATCCTTCTGCTTGCGTCTTGCACTTCCACCAAAAACACGGGCGGGACGCGGTGGTATCATGCGTTCAATACCCGCTACAATGTGTATTTTAATGGGAATGAAGCATTTAAGGAAGCGTATAAAACACAGTTGGAAAATTACACGGAGAATTATTCGGAGATGATTTTGATGTATCCGGTTTCGGCGCTTCCGAAAGAAAAGGCAAATAGCGGCGGTCCTTTCGACAAATCAATCGAAAAAGCCGTTAGGGCAATAAAAATGCACTCCATTCAAGAGAAGCCCGATAAAAAACCGGGCAAACAGAACGATCCGAAATACAGGGAATTTATGAGCCGCACCGAATACAATCCATTTTTGCACAATGCATGGTCGTTGATGGCGAAATCGCAGTTCCACAACGGAGATTTTATAGAAGCCGCAAGTTC
>JAIRKG010000065.1 GCA_031260235.1 Dysgonamonadaceae bacterium
GTAATTGTGTTGGCTGTCGGCGAGCCAATGCCGAAAATCTTGCGATCTCCGTAAATCCGGTATTCTCCGTCAGCTGATATCACAACGCTGCCGGCGTTAATGTAGTAATCTGTTCGCGCCTGCACCTGTGCAAAGCAAAGCAGGCAGATTGAAAGAATAAAGTAAATTTTCTTGTTCATATCCATATATATTAAAGGAGTGTTTATTAATTTGATTGCAAAGATAACCATCACTTTTTCAAAGTGCAAATATATTTGAAGGAATAACGGTTTTTTGGATTGCTTCACACACGTCACCCGGAGCCGCGAAGCGGCGCGGCAATCCATTTCTTTTCTGGATTGCTTCACTGCTTTGCAGTTCGCAATGACGAGTACGGACTGGATTGCTTCGGGCTGCGCCCTCCGGGTGACGGGGTAGGCTTGCGCCGTCGCTACGGACAGGCTACCACTCTTCGCCGTTTAGTACAATTACGGGCGATGCAAATTTCATGCTTCCATCCTTATATTCAAATTTCATTATTGCCGACTTTAAGTTTGGGTATGGAACTCCATTTGTTATTGCCATAATTTTTATATTTTAAGCGTTATATTAAAAACAAATTTTTTTATCTGTTATGTTCATAGTTTTTCTCCCCCCGTTGGGGAGGAACTTGCTACGTTCATAGTTTTTCTCTCCCCGTTGGGGAGGAACTTGCTTTGTTCATAGCAAACGAAACAAAAAGTTTTTGCTTGCATGTATGTTACAACCTCACCTCGTCATTGCGAGGCGAAGCGTAGCAACTTTCCCTTTTCCCTACATTTTTGTAGCAACCGCCTCTTTTTTCTACATTTTGGTAGCCTTGGCGCTATCCGTTATAAAACCGGTGTTTACAATGAACCGTTATTCTCATCTATCTTTTATATAATATCTTAAACGCATTTTATGTTTTTCGTTTCCCTGTTATGGTATACGATTTGGTTACTAAAACTACGAATTTTTATTTATAAATGTAAATTATTAAACAGTTAAAGTTTTAGTTTTATGAGAAAGATTGCAATTTACGGAAAAGGTGGAATAGGAAAGTCCACTACAACGCAAAACACAGTGGCCGGTCTCGTCGAAATGGGACGGAAAGTAATGGTAGTGGGATGCGACCCTAAAGCAGATTCGACCCGTTTGCTGTTGCACGGTCTGGCGCAAAAAACCGTGCTGGATACCCTGCGCGACGAGGGTGAAGACGTCGAACTGGAAGATGTAATGAAAGCCGGCTTCAAGAACACCAGTTGTGTGGAATCCGGAGGCCCCGAACCCGGCGTGGGCTGCGCGGGTCGTGGGATTATCACGTCCATTAACCTGCTGGAGCAGTTAGGCGCTTACGATGCTGACAAGGAATTGGATTACGTATTCTACGACGTGCTTGGCGACGTGGTTTGCGGAGGTTTCGCCATGCCTATCCGCGACGGGAAAGCGCAGGAGGTTTACATCGTCTGCTCCGGTGAAATGATGGCAATGTATGCGGCTAACAATATCTGCAAGTCCATTTCCAAATTCGGTAAAGTGGGCGATGTGCGGCTGGGCGGCTTGATTTGTAATTCCCGCAAGGTGGATAACGAGGCAAACATGATCGAAGAATTTGCCAAAAAACTCGGAACCCAGATGATACACTTTGTCCCCCGCGACAATATGGTGCAACATGCCGAAATCAACCGGAAAACGGTAATCGACCATGCGCCGGAGCATCCGCAGGCTAACGAATACCGCACGTTGGCAAAAAAGATTGACGAAAACAAGATGCATGTTATCCCAACGCCTCTTCAAATGCAGGAGCTGGAAGACCTGCTTGTAGGCTTCGGAATATTGAATTGAAAATCATAAATAAAGAATAAATATGTTGTTAATAAGAGCCATAGTACGTCCGGAGAAATCGCCGGTAGTCATGAAGGATTTATTCAACGCCGGTTTCCCGGCTGTAACGAAACTCTCTGTTTTCGGTCGGGGAAAACAGCGCGGCTTGAAAGTGGGAAATGTTACTTACGACGAACTGCCCAAAGATTTGTTGATTATTGTGATTCAGGACAGGGACAAAGATTTTGTGGTGGAAACAATTATCCATTCCGCCCGTTCCGGCGAAAAGGGGCAGGCCGGCGACGGTAAGATTTTCATAACTCCGCTTATAGAATCTTATACCATTTCAAACGGTAAAAAAGAGCAATAGTATGAAACTGATTTTAGCAGTCATAAGGATTGCCCAAATGGGCGCAACCAAATCGGCGCTGGCGGAAGCCGGACTACCGTCTTTCACGGCGATGCCCGTACTGGGGCGCGGATGCGGCCACGGGGATTTGGAAAAGATGAGCCATGAGAAGGAAAGCGAAAACCGGACGGCAATATTGGACGACGTCATGTCGTTTGTTCCCGAAGAACCCCGTTTGAAATCAAAGCGGATGATTACACTGGTGGTTACGGACGATAAAAAAGACCTGGCGGTAGAGACTCTGCTCAAAGCCAATCAGACAGGCAAGTCGGGCGACGGGAAAATCTTTGTCGTTGAAGCCCTGGATTCATACAGCGTTCATTCCGGCATATCCGGTAATGAAACATTAGATTAATTTGTAAAATATTATGGTAAACGAAACAGATAAACCCAAAGATGCGGAAGCGCTTATTGCCGGACTTCAGGAATTTCGGGACGAAGTGATAACAAAGTATCCGAAAAAAATCGGTAAAAAGCGGGCTAAATCCATCATTCTGAGCGATGCGGAAAACCCACCGCAGATTCAAGCAAACGTGCGCACCGTTCCAGGCATCATCACCCAGCGCGGATGTACCTATGCCGGATGCAAAGGCGTGGTGCTGGGACCTACCCGCGACATCGTAAACATTACACACGGGCCTATCGGCTGCGGTTTTTATTCGTGGCTAACGCGACGCAACCAAACGAAACCTGTGGACGAAAATGATTCCAATTTTATTCCCTATTGTTTTTCTACCGATATGCAAGATTCCAACATTGTTTTCGGTGGCGAAGAAAAACTCAAACAAGCCATTCGCGAAGCATACGAGCTATTTCACCCGAAAGCGATTGCTATTTTCTCCACCTGTCCCGTGGGACTGATTGGCGACGATGTACATCGCGTGGCGCGGCACATGACGGAAGAGATTGGTAATGGAATTAACATTTTCGGTTTCTCATGCGAAGGCTACCGCGGCGTGTCGCAATCGGCTGGACACCACATTGCCAACAACGGTTTGTTCAAAAACCTTATCGGACGAGACGACGAGGTGCGCGGAAGCCTCAAATACCGCGTAAACCTGCTGGGTGAATACAACATCGGCGGCGACGCTTTTGAGTTAGACCGCGTGATGGAGAAGTGCGGTATCAACCTTGTGGCTACATTCAGCGGTAACTCGTCAATTCAGAAATTTGAAAACGCTCACACCGCCGACTTAAATATGGTGATGTGCCACCGTTCGATAAACTATGTGGCCGAGATGATGGAAACGGCTTTCGGGATTCCATGGATTAAGGTACAGCCTATCGGCGCTCATTCTACTGCCAAGATGCTCCGCAAAATAGCGCAATACTTCGGTGACAAAGAACTGAGCGTCCGCGTAGAAGAAGTCATCGAAGAAGAAATGAAAGCAGTGGAAGCGGTCAGGGCAAAGATTCATCCCCGTACGAAAGGCAAACTGGCGATGCTGTTTGTTGGCGGTTCACGCGCACATCATTATCAAGATTTGTTTGAAGAATTGGGCATGACAACCATTGCCGCCGGCTACGAGTTCGGACACCGCGACGACTACGAAGGACGCCGCGTGATTCCCACCATACAGATTGACGCCGACAGCCGCAATATCGAGGAAATAACCGTTTCAAAAGACGAAACCCGTTACAATCCGCGCAAAACGGAAGAGGAAATGAAAGCCCTCGAAGCCGAAGGGATGGAGTTTAACGAATATCACGGACTGATGGCGCAAATGGAGAAAGGGACGCTTGTTATCGACGACCTCAGCCATTATGAAATGGACATGCTAATCGAAAAATATCATCCCGACGTGTTTTGTGCCGGCATTAAGGAAAAATTCTGCGTGCAGAAAATGGGCATTCCGCTGAAACAACTTCATAACTACGATGTGGGCGGTCCATACGCAGGATTCAAAGGCGCGATCAACTTCTACAAAGACATTGAACAAATGGTATGCGCCTCAATCTGGAAAGAAATAAAAGCCCCCTGGGAAAACGAAGACTACGTTGAAGCCCAATTTGTCTTTTAATTTGTAATTCATAATTCATAATTAAATATGTTACTACGTCATACAACAGAAAAAGAAATAGAGCGGAAAGCGTTAACCGTCAATCCGGCAAAAACTTGCCAGCCGGTAGGCGCCATGTACGCCGCATTGGGATTACACGGCTGTTTGCCGCACAGTCACGGTTCACAGGGCTGCTGTTCCTATCACCGTAGCGCCTTGACACGCCATTTCAAAGAGCCGGTCATGGCGGCAACAAGTTCCTTCTCCGAAGGTTCGTCCGTCTTCGGCGGTTCATCCAATCTTGTGTCGGCAATCGAAACCATTTTTACGGTTTACGACCCCGACGTAATCGCCGTTCACACCACTTGTCTCTCCGAAACGATTGGCGACGATATGACCCAGATCATCTCCAAAGCCGGCGAAGAAGGCAAAATTCCCGACGGGAAAAGGGTTATCTATTGCAATACGCCGAGTTATGTGGGGACGCATATCACAGGGTATTCCAATCAAGTGGCGTCATTTATCAAGTTCTTTTCGACAGCTACGTCCAAGAAACGGAACGTGATCAATCTCGTTGCAGGGTGGATGGAGCCGTCGGACATGCGTGAGATAAAACGGATTGCATCCGTTATGGAAGCGCGGACAATCCTCTTTCCCGACATGTCGGGCGTACTGGATGCGCCGCTGACGGGGAAATTCAAGATGTATCCCGACGGCGGGACAACAATCCGCGATATGATTGCTACAGGCGACAGCAAATTTACAATCGGGCTGGGGGCATATTCTACCGAAGATGCCTGCGTGAAGATGGAAAACAAATGCAAGATAAAGTTTGAAGTTGTTGAAATTCCGATAGGACTAAAAGCCACCGACCGTTTCGTCACTTCCCTGAGCCGCCACGCTAATGTGCCGGTGCCGGATGCGTTGACGGAAGAGCGTGGCCGTCTCGTCGATTTGATTGCCGACAACTCCAAATATTTCTGGAGAAAGCGCGTGGCTTTGTTCGGCGATCCCGACACGCTCATCCCGCTGACGGAATTTCTCCTCACTCTCGACATGAAACCGGTGTATCTCGTTACCGGAACGGCGGGTAAACATTTTGACGAGGAAATGACGCGCATGTTGGCGGATACCGTGCCGGAAGCGCGGTTTAAGAGCGGCGAGCGGGCGGATGTTTTCCAATTGCATCAGTGGATAAAGCAGGATCCTGTCGATTTGCTGATAGGCAATACTTATGGTAAATACATCGCGCGAGACGAGAATATTCCGTTTATACGGATGGGATTTCCGATAGTTGACCGTCCGGGACATAACTATTTTCCGAATACGGGATATGTAGGAGCGACCAATCTTGTTATCAAGATTTTGGACAAAATACTGGAGCATACAGACAGGACGTGTCCCGAAGAAAAGGTAGAATTTCAGATGTAGGGGTAAATAATTATTTGCCCCTACTACGGTTGTTCCGGCTTGATTTTATCAATAATTCCGTAGGCGTCATCAAAGCCGGATTTTATAATATGCGCGTTTAGCGTGCCTTCGTAATAACCGTTTAAATGCAGCGCCTCGTAGGCATTGTTTAGATGTTGTAACATCTTTTTGTCAAGTTTGCCGAGTTGTTCGCAGTAGTATTCGATTGATTTGCGCCTTTTCGCCGTCTTTATTCCCTTTAAGAGGAGGTAAGCATCGAGGGCGAGAAGCACGCCGTTATAAGCGGTTCCACAGGCGGTTTTTACATACTTGCGGTCTTTGTAACGTTGGTCGTCTTTACCTGCTTTTTTCAGGGTTTCTTTGGCGTTTTCCATATACCGCATGGCTTCGGAATAAGATTGTTGTTTGATTAATTGTTGTTCGTCAATAGACATAATCTTTTCATTTTATAAGTTAAGACTGCAAATATACTTGAAGTAGTTAAAATAAACAAAGACAGAATGACTGCTTTTTTACAGGAACGGAAAAACCAAATTCTCACGAAAGGAAAAGATTCCTTTGAATTGGAAGGTGGTAAGCCGAGCATAGCCGGCTCCGTCAGTCAGCGGGCATGTGTATTCTGCGGGTCACGGGTGGTGCTGTATCCCATTGCCGACGCGCTTCATCTGGTGCATGGTCCAATCGGCTGCGCCGCCTATACGTGGGATATACGTGGCGCCATGTCGTCGGGACCGGAATTGCACCGCAGCAGTTTTTCCACAGACTTGCGGGAAAAGCATGTCATTTTTGGCGGCGAAAAGCAATTGTACCGCGCTTTGCACGAACTGACAGACAAGTACCGTCCCGAAGCGGCTTTTGTCTATTCGACCTGCATAGTCGGAGTTATCGGCGACGACGTTCGGTCGGTTTGCAAACGGGTTGCGGCGGAAAAAAATATTCCTGTGATACCCGTCATGGCAGAAGGGTTTCAAGGAACGAAAAAAGATGGCTATAAAATTGCGTGCGATGCCATGGCAAGCCTCATCGGAACCGACGATTCAAAAGAGGTATCGCCCCAAAGCATCAATATACTGGGCGATTTCAATCTGGCCGGCGAACTGTGGATACTGGCCGGGTATTATAAACGGATAGGTGTACAGATTCTGGCCTCAATTACCGGCGACGGGCGGGTAAAGGACGTCCGGAATGCGCATCGCGCTTCCCTGAATGTCGTTCAATGCTCCGGTTCCATGATTCATTTGGCAAAGACAATGAAAGAAAAATATGGCATTCCGTTTATCAAAGTTTCTTATTTCGGGATAGAAGACATGTCAGACGCATTGTATGAAGTGGCCAAATTTTTTGGCGACGAAACGATGATGAATAAAACCCGCGAAGTAGTAAAAGACGAATTAAGCCGCCTGTTGCCCGCCCTCGAACCCTACAAAAAAGCCTTGCAGGGAAAAATAGCAGCCATATACGTAGGCGGTGCCTTCAAAGCCATCTCGCTTGTAAAAGCATTAAGGCTTATCGGGATAAAAACGATGATTGCCGGTACGCAAACCGGTAATACGGAAGATTACAAACTGCTGAAAACCATTTGTGACGACGGATGTATCCTCGTGGATGATTCCAACCCGATAGAACTTTCTGAATTTGTAAAACAAACGGGTGCCAATCTTTTTATCGGAGGCGTAAAGGAACGCCCCATCGCCTATAAACTGGGAATTGGTTTCTGCGACCATAACCACGAACGGAAGCTTGCGCTCGCGGGATACGAAGGGATGCTCAATTTTGCCCGCGAAGTATATGAAACAGTAACAAGTCCTGTATGGAAATTAAAAACGACGCATTCGCATCTTCTTGCAACGCATGTAAACAGTGCGCTCCGTTAGGCGCATGTGTAGCATTCAGAGGCATTGAAGGCGTGCTGCCCATGCTGCACGGCTCGCAGGGTTGCGCAACTTACATCAGACGTTACCTGATAAGCCACTTCCGCGAGCCGGTAGACATCGCCTCCTCCAATTTCAGCGAAGAAACGACCATCTTCGGCGGAAACAGGAATTTCAATACCGGCATCGACAATATTATCCGCCAGTATCATCCCGCCGTCATTGCCATTGCAAGCACTTGTCTGAGCGAAACGATAGGTGAAGATGTGCAGCGGCTCATCAACGAATACAAAACGATACATGCGGGAGAAAAAGATTTGCCTGCCATGATTTACGCTTCCACGCCAAGCTATTCGGGAACGCATTACGACGGTTTCCATGAAGCGGTCTGCGCCGCCGTCAAGTCGCTGGCATACGCCGGCGACAAAACAGGTAAGCATATCAACCTCTTCGGCAATTTTATCTCGCCCGAAGATATCCGCCACCTGAAAGAAATAACCGGCGATTTCGGAATAGATACTGTGCTGTTTCCCGATTATTCACAAACGCTCGACAGCGTTTCGTGGGACGCTTACCGGCGTATTCCCGAAGGCGGGACAAGTATTGCCGGCTTGAAACGTAGCGCATCGGCAATGCTTTCGGTGGAATTGGGCTATATCCTGAATTCCGGCGGAAGAAACGGAGCCGTCGGGGAAAACAATCAGTCGGAATCGGCAGGAGAATATCTGCAAAAGCAATTTGACGTTCCTTGCCGGAAAACAGGCCTGCCGGTAGGTGTGAATGAAACGGACCGGTTTTTCGACCTGCTTTCTTCCGTATCCGGCAAAGCAGTTCCCGAAAAATATCGTGAGCAGCGTGGACGTCTTATCGACCTCTACATCGACGGTCATAAATACGTATCCTGCAAACGCGCCGTGATTTACGGGGAAGAAGATTTGGTCGTCGCCCTGGCGGCGTTTGCCGCAGAAACAGGTATTCGTCCCGTACTTTGTGCATCGGGAGGCGAAAGCGGCAAGTTGAAAGATACTTTAAGAAATGTTCTGGGCGATTTATATCCCCCTGATATAATTGTTGGCCAGGGAATGAGTTTTGAACGGATGGAAAGCCTTATGACCGAACTCAAACCCGATTTGATGATCGGCAACAGCAAAGGCTATTACATTGCCAGGAAGATGGATATTCCCCTCGTTCGTACAGGCTTTCCGATACACGACCGTATCGGCGCCGCACACGCGAGGATATTGGGATATGAGGGCGCAATCCTGCTGTTTGAGCAAATTGTCAATACCATTTTAGAAGATAAACAGCGCAAATCACCCGTTGGGTACAAATACATGTAAATAAACCGTACAATATAAATAATTATTAACAAGTAAAATTAGAAAAAATGAAGAAGCCGGATTTTATGATTTTGGTATGCAACTCATACAGGGTTGCCGGAGATGCGCAAGGAGCGTGTAACAAACAAGGAGCCGCCTCGTTGGTGCAGTACATTACGGAAGAGTGCGCCGACAGGGGCATCGACGCCGTAGTAACCACCACTGCCTGCCTGAGCGTATGTAGTCAGGGACCTATTGTGGTCGTACAGCCTAACAACTATTGGTATGGCGGCGTCGACAAAGACAAAGTGGACGAAATACTCGACGCTTTGGAAGAAGGAAAGGCTATGGAAGAATATTTGATAACATGACTCTAAGCGGGCGAGCGTCACACTCCTAAGTAAGCAGGGTGTTACATTTTTGTAATATTTAGATGTTTTCTCTTTCCAAATGGTAAGAAAGTTCATTTTGTTTTTCACAGGCGTAAACAGCAATAAAAAAAATATACCGGTGAATATCAATTAAATATTCTGTTTTAATTGATTGTTTTTCGGAGGTGGAAATCCTTTGGCATGTTTTTTGGTTTTTCTTTTCATGAATAAATATTAAAAATATTGAGATCATGAAGAAAATTGCATTTTACGGAAAGGGTGGCATCGGCAAGTCCACCACCCAGCAGAACACCGCTGCGGCGATGGCTCATTTTCACGGTCAACAGGTGTTTATACACGGCTGTGACCCCAAAGCAGATTCAACCCGTATGATTCTGGGCGGGATGAATCAGAAAACAATCATGGATACCCTGCGCGACGAGGGCGCCGAGATGGTTACCGCCGACAAGGTAATCAGCAAAGGGTTTGGTAATATCCGGTGCTGCGAATCCGGCGGACCGGAACCGGGTGTTGGATGCGCCGGGCGCGGCGTTATCACGGCGATCGACCTGATGGAAACGCATGGCGCCTATACCGAGGACTTGAATTATGTGTTTTACGACGTGCTTGGAGACGTTGTGTGCGGCGGTTTTGCCATGCCGATACGAGACGGAAAAGCGCAGGAGGTTTACATCATCTGTTCGGGCGAAATGATGGCGGTTTATGCCGCCAACAATATCTGCAAGGGTCTTGTTAAATACGCGCGTCAAAGCGGCGTCCGTCTGGGCGGTCTTGTCTGCAACAGCCGGAAGGTGGATAAGGAATGGGAGTTTATCGAAGAATTTGCGGCTGCAATCGGAACGCAGATGATTCATTTTGTTCCCCGTGACAACATTGTACAGAAAGCTGAGTTTAACAAAAAGACGGTTATCGAGTACGATGCCGAATCGAATCAGGCGAAAGAGTATAGCGAACTGGCACGGAAAATAATCGAAAACCAAATGTTTGTTATTCCCCAGCCGCTTTCCATGGATCAACTGGAAGCAATGGTGGTGAAATACGGTATTGCGGATTGATTGGTTGATTTGGGTGTGCTTTTTCCGGATTGCTTCACCGCTACGTGGTTGAAATATCGCAGCTGTCGTTGCGAGGCGAAGCCGAAAGCAATCCGGTAAGCGCAAGTTACATTTCTAATAATATATTCAAGGAGGAACATAAAAATGAAAATGATAAGAGCAATTGTCCGCCCCGAAATGGCGGACGCGGTGAGCGAAGGATTGGCCGAAGCAGGCTTCTGCTCAATGACGAAAATGTCGGTTTTTGGACGTGGGAAACAAAAGGGACTCACCGTGGGAAACCTTCACTATGACGAACTTCCCAAAACGCTAATCATTATTGTAGTGGAAGACGACACGGTGGACGAAGTGGTGAAAATCATTCAATTCAAAGCGTATACAGGGAACGAGGGAGACGGTAAAATATTTATCTCGCCTGTCGAAAGAGTATTTACGGTGCGCACCGGATCGAACGAACTATAAAAACGGGTACGAATATGAAAGAAATCATCGCATTTATCCGCCCCAGCAAGATGGCGGCAACAAAAAAAGCGCTTGACAGGTTTGATATTCCCTCCGTTACGGCAATTCCTGTATTGGGCAGAGGAAATCAACGCGGATTAAACACTGCGTTGAGCGGTATTGATGTTTCCCCCCGACTGCTTGCGCAGGGAAAGGTGCAGGGGATGAAATACATTCCCAAACGGATGCTTGTGATTGTAGCAAAAGACAGCGATGTGGAAAAAATCGTAGACGGCATCATTCAGGAAAATCGGACGGGATATATCGGAGATGGTAAAATATTTGTCTGTCCTACGGATGATGCCATCCGCATCCGAACAAATGAAGTTGGCGACAACGCCTTGTAATCAACAATTAAGAATTAAAAATTATGCCATATCATCAATTCAAATGCAGCGAATGTATCCCCGAACGGCTGAAACATGCCGTAGACAAAGGGGCAGGTGAAGAACTCACAGACGCTCTCCCGCTGGGATACCTCAACACAATTCCGGGAACAATCTCGGAACGCGGGTGCGCTTATTGCGGCGCCAAACATGTAATCGGTACGCCGATGAAAGACGTGATACACCTCAGCCATGGTCCGGTAGGATGCACCTACGACACTTGGCAGACCAAACGCTATATCAGCGACAACGGCTGTTTTCAACTCAAATACACTTTCGCTTCGGATATGAAAGAAGCGCATGTTGTCTTCGGCGCTGAAAAAATGCTGAAAAAGAATATCGTGGAAGCCTTCAAAGCCTTCCCGAATATCAAACGGATGACCATCTACCAGACTTGCGCCTCCGCCCTGATCGGCGACGACATCAACGCCATTGCCGAAGAGGTGATGGCGGAACTGCCCGGCGTGAAGATATTTGTATGTAACTCGCCCGGATTTGCCGGTCCAAGTCAGTCGGGCGGGCATCACAAGATAAACCTTGCGTGGCTTACGCAAATGGTGGGAACCGTCGAACCGAAAATTTACAGCAAGTATGTAATCAATTATGTGGGTGAATATAACATTCAGGGCGATCAGGAAATTATGAAAGACTATTTCCACCGCATGGGTATACAAATCCTCTCAACTTTTACCGGCAACGGGCGTTTCGACGACCTTTGCTCCATGCACCGCGCTCACCTGAACGTACTCGAATGTGCTCGTTCGGCGGAATATATCTGCGATGAACTCCGCGCTCGCTATGGCATTCCCCGCATGGACATCGACGGTTTCGGCTTTGAAGCTCTGTCCGATTCCCTGCTGAAAATAGGTTATTTTTTCGGTATCGAAGACCGCGCAAGAGCCATTATTGCCGAAGAAACCGCCCGCTGGAAACCGGAACTCGACTGGTATGCCGCCCGGTTGAAGGGGATAAAAGTCTGCCTCTGGCCAGGAGGTTCAAAACTCTGGCACTGGGCGCACTCAATCCACAAGGAAATGGGTGTTGAGGTAGTATCGGTCTATACCAAATTCGGTCATCAGGGCGACATGGAAAAAGGCATTTCACGTTGTGAAGAAGGCGCACTCGCTATTGACGACCCCAACGAATTGGAAGGTCTTGAAGCCATGTATTCGCTCAAACCCGATATTATATTTACCGGAAAACGTCCGGGCGAAGTGGCAAAGAAAATCCGTGTTCCCTACCTCAACGCTCACGCCTACCACAACGGTCCGTATAAGGGCTACGAAGGATGGGTGCGTTTTGCAAGAGATATTTATAATGCGGTATATTCGCCTATTCACAAACTGTCGTTTATTGACATCAGCAAGGATGAAATCCCCACCGACAGAGGTTTTGCTACGCAACAGATGTATTCGGACGTCAATCTTCCCGAAGAAGTCAAAAACAACGCCGATTTACGGCAATGCACCAGCAAGTATGACCCTATTCCGGCATTGCGTGAGAAAACCTACTGTTTTCCTGCCCCCGAAACGGGAGAATGGCGTGTAATTCCAAACGAAGAACTGTCGAAGAAAAATAGCGGTGTCGCTTGATACAAACAATATTTTTAAACGAATTAAAAGAAAAAGAATATGGACAAGGATACAGCGATAGAAAAAATGAAGCAGTTGGAATGGTATATTACCAAACACTGCCTTTGGCAATACAATTCGCGGGGATGGGACAGGGAAATCCAAAACGAACGCATACTCGGTAAGAGCAAACAAATTCTCTGCGGCGAAAATGCGCACGAGGACAATAGTTATGCCGACCGCTACTATTGGAGCGAAGCCATAACATTGGTCGAAGCCTTTAAAAGATATTTCCCTTGGGTGGAAGAGATGACGAAAGACGAAGCGACCACTGTTATGCAAATGCTGAAAGAGAAAATGGACTATACCATGATTAAAGGTTCATTAAATCAGGAACTGACAAAAGAAAAATATTAAAAGTTAAAAGGTATGAATTGTGAAATAAAATCAAAAGACCGGATAGGGGTTATCAACCCCATATTTACCTGCCAGCCCGCCGGAGCGCAGTATGCAAGCATTGGAATAAAAGACTGCATTGGCATTGTACATGGCGGACAGGGTTGCGTGATGTTTGTTAGGCTGGTATTTTCCCAGCATTTTAAGGAAAGTTTCGAGTTGGCGTCCTCCTCCCTGCACGAAGACGCGGCTGTTTTCGGCGCTCTTCACCGCGTTGAGCAAGGCGTCGATGTGCTGCTGATGCGTTATCCGCACGTTAAAGTAATTCCAATCATCACCACCTGTTCGACCGAAGTAATCGGAGACGACATAGACGGTTTGGTATTGAAACTGAACAACGGCTTGCTGAAAGAGAAATACGCCGACCGCGAAGTACACCTTATTCCAATCCATACGCCCAGTTTCGTGGGAAGCATGGTGAGCGGTTACGATATAGCCGTAAGGGATTTCGTCAGTCATTTTGCAAAAAAGGAAGGAGAGGTAAGCAGGAAAATAAACCTTATCACAGGCTGGGTCAATCCGGGCGATGTAACGGAACTGAAATCCCTGCTGTCGGAAATGGACGTGGAAGCGACCGTCCTTTTTGAAATTGAAGCCTTTGATTCGCCCCTGATGCCGGACGGTAATCACGTGTCGCACGGCGAAACGACTATCGAAGACTTGCGCGGCACGGCAAACGCTCGCGGAACAATTGCTCTCAATCGCTACGAAGGCGGAAAGGCGGCGCAGTTTCTGGAAAGCGAATTTGACGTACCAGCAGTGATTGGACCTACGCCGATTGGCATCCGTAACACCGATATTTTTCTGCAAAATGTGAAGAATATGACCGGTAAAGCCATTCCGGAATCGCTCGTCCGCAAACGCGGCATTGCCCTTGACGCGATTAGCGACCTTACGCACATGTTTTTGGCGGGCAAGCGCGTGGCGATATACGGAAATTCCGATATGGTGATTGGTCTGGCGCAGTTTTGTATTGATTTGGAGATGCTGCCCGTGCTTCTCCTGCTCGGCGACGACAACACCGGCTATGCCAACGACCCCCGCGTTAAGGAATTAAAGGAAAATGTCGGCTTCAACATGGAAATCATTACCAATGCCGACCTTTGGGAACTGGAAGACCGTATTAAAAATAAAGGGCTTGGACTTGACCTTATTTTGGGTCATTCCAAAGGACGGTTCGTTGCTATCGACAACAATATCCCGATGTTGCGGGTCGGTTTTCCGGTTTATGATCGGGCGGGATATTATCGGCATCCGATTGTCGGCTATGCCGGAGCCGTCTGGCTGGCGGAAGGGATGGCAAACGCTATTTTCACAGATATGGAATATAAACATAATAAGGAATGGGTGTTGGGAGTGTGGTAGCAAACGATTATTGCGAAACTGCGGATTTGAAAACAATGTCCGAGCAGGATTATCGCGATGCGCAAGCCTACCACCGGCGGGCGCGTCAGTTCTTGAGGGCGAAGAATGCGTGCAGTCTTGTCTTCAATATAGCGTCCGTTGCCCTTGAACGTTATCTGGTTGCAATATGCGAATGGCACGGTGTAGAACCGATGAGCCATAATTTTATTGGCTTAATGAAAGAAGTGGATAAGTTAATGGACATTCCCCACGAAATAAGCCGAGACGTGCGGTCGATGGATCACATTTTTGGTATCTGCTTTTTGGATACTTACCATCACGGAGAGCCGCAGGACGCAGATCGGGACAAGGTCTTACGCTTGTGCGACGAGATGAATTGTTTAATGAAAAAAATATCGGATTATGAATAATAATGATTTACCAAACGGACATCCTCACGGCGTAATGCGCCGCAAAGAACGAGAAATCACCGACCGCAGGGAAATAGACGAAATTGTATATTCCGCCAGAGTGATGCATCTTGCGCTTTCGGACAACAACACGCCGTTTCTTGTCCCTGTATTTTATGCCTACAACGGCTCTTCGCTTTATTTCCATTCCGCTCGCGCGGGAACGAAAATCAACATTCTGAAACGCAACAACCAAGTGTGTTTTGAAATATCTGTCGATCACGGCGTGATAGAAAGCGACAGCGCCTGTGATTTTGAAGCCCGCCACCGCACGGTTATCGGATTTGGCAAGGCAATATTCGTTGAAGACGAAACGGAAAGAACAGCCGCGTTGAAAAGTATTGTAAAACAATTTACCGACAAAACCTTCGAGTTTCCGAAGGCGAACCTCCATGCAACAGCAATCGTCCGCATTGATATTGACTTAATAAAAGGTAAAAAACACGGATTTTGATGAAAATAGCCGTTTTTTTAGACAACGATGGAATGACCCTGCCTTTCGGCGAGTCCGGTACGGTGGAATTATATGATAATACCAGCGATGGCTGGTATTGCGCTAATTGTATTCCTTTCAAACCCGACCGGACAATGGATTTGGGTCTTCTCCGGCGGTATATCCACAAAACGGCTTCGCAATTAGACGGTTGTAAAGTATTTGTAGTAAAGAAAACACGGGGAATATTCAAAGCCATTCTTGAAGAAGAATTGGGAATAAACGTCCGGACATTTGATGGTTCTCCGCTCGAATCGTTAGACCAAATCAGAGAGCAATGGGAACAGGAGATAATTGCCAACGCTGCCGTGTCTGCTTGCAGCCAGCCACGTAAGACACATCGGCGGTGTTGCTCCGGTACATGATGGCTGTATCGAGAACTACATGATGACTGTACCGAGAACTACAGGATGACTGTACCGAGAACTACAGGATGGCTGTACCGAGAACTACAGGATGGCTGTACCGAGAACTACTGGATGACTGTACCGAGAAGGACAAGACGGTTGTACGTTTCAAGACATATTAATTATATAATTATAAAATAAATAATGAAAGATTTATCCAAACATCCCTGTTTTAATGCGGACGCAAAGCAAAAATATGCGCGGGTACACTTGCCAGTCGCTCCGCGATGCAATATTCAATGTAATTATTGCAACCGCAAATACGATTGTTGCAATGAAAGCCGCCCGGGCGTAAGCAGCACGGTATTGTCGCCTATGCAGGCGCTTCACTATTTGAAAGCATTGAACAAAAAGATGCCCAATATCAGTGTTGTTGGAATAGCCGGTCCCGGAGACCCCTTTGCCAATCCGGAAGAAACAATGCTTACCGTGAAACTTGTTAAAAAGGAATTTCCCGACATGATTCTTTGCCTGTCCTCAAACGGGCTTGACCTGGCTCCCTATATTGACGACCTATATGATGCGGGCGTTTCGCATGTAACGCTGACAATCAACTCGCTAA
Organism: Dysgonamonadaceae bacterium; assembly: GCA_031260235.1. GTDB lineage: Bacteria > Bacteroidota > Bacteroidia > Bacteroidales > Azobacteroidaceae > Azobacteroides. The sequence continues at coordinate 16,492 of JAIRKG010000065.1, forward strand.
ATCCTGATACGCTGGCCAAAATGTACCGCTGGGTTCGCTACAACCGCAGGGTATATCGCGGCGAACAGGCCGCTCTGATTTTGCTTGAACAGCAACTGAAATGTATCGAACTTCTCAAGGCGAAAGGGTTTGTTGTGAAAATAAATACGGTTATCTGTCCGGGTATCAATGACGGAGAAGTGGAAGAAACCGCCGCAAAAGTAGCCTCTCTGGGCGCCGACACAATGAATTGCCTTCCGCTGTATCCGACTGAAAATACGGAATTTGCGTTGCTGAAAGAACCTTCAAAAGAGATGATGAAAGCCATAAAACAGCGCATTGCCATGCATATTGTGCCGATGGCTCACTGCGCCCGCTGCCGCGCCGACGCCGCCGGACTGCTCGGCTGCGACAATACGGAAGCGATGAAAATGATCGGTCAATTCTCGGCGTTGGTCGTAAACAGGGGTGAAGGGCGCACAAGAGTTGCGGTAGCCAGCAACGAAGGTCTGCTGGTAAATCTTCACCTCGGCGAGGCGCGCAAAATGTATATCTTCGAGCAGTCGCGCAACGGCTATCATTTCGTCGAAATACGCAACACTCCGCCCGAAGGCGGAGGAGAAGAAAGATGGCAAGCCCTCGCAAACACAACGCTCGTAGATTGCAGGGCGGCGCTCGTGGGAGGGATTGGGGAAACGCCAATGCGTGTACTCCATGCAAACGGGATAAAAGTCATACAAATGAGTGGACTGATTGACGCCGGATTAGACGCCGTTTATCTGGATCTGCCTGTCAAAACGCTTTGTCGCAGCGAGTACACCCGTTGCGGGGAAGCTTGTCGCGGAACCGGTCTGGGGTGTGGATAAACCGAATTTCAACAGTATGAACGATATATGGATAATAGATTCTACCCTTCGCGACGGAGAACAGGCGCCGAGCGTATCATTTTCCCGTAAGGAAAAAATGAAAATAGCCCAAATGCTGGAAGAAACAGGTATAAATGAGATTGAAGCAGGCACGCCGGCAATGGGAAAGGAAGAACAGGATACAATCCGCCGTATTGTCCGCATGTGCAAAAGAACCCGCATTTCGGTATGGAGCAGAGCCTTGCCGGAAGATGTTGAGCAGGCGGCACTCACCGAAGCGGAGGGCATACATATTGCTTTCCCGCTCTCGAACATACAGTTGTCGGCAATGGGAAAAAGCAGGCAATGGGTAGAGGACACGCTTCCGAAGATTGTAGAACACGCCCGGCGCTATTTCAAATATGTCAGTATCGGCGCTCAGGATGCTTCACGAAGCGATCGGGAAGATATTTTCAAGTTTATCGAAATGGTTAGCAGCCTGAATGTTTTTCGCATCCGGCTTGCCGATACGGTAGGCATTCTGTCACCGATGCAAACCGCCGCACTGGTAAGCAATGTTAAAAACCGGTATCCCGATATAAATATTGATTTCCATGTCCACAACGACTTGGGTATGGCTACCGCCAATGCCTTTACCGCCTGGCAGGCCGGCGCTTCGAGCCTCAGCCTGACGGTAAACGGCTTGGGCGAAAGGGCAGGAAATGCGGCACTGGAGGAAGTCTTGATGGCACTCAAATTAGCAGGCAAGGAAACCAACTACAATCTCCGGACATTATACCCTTTATGCAAATACGTTTCGGAAGCGTCGGGACGGCCAATAGCCGAAAGCAAGCCTGTGTGCGGCGGGATGGCGTTCAGCCACGAATCAGGGATACATGCGGCAGGTACGCTTGTCCATACGCTGGCTTTTCAGCCGTTTGACGGCAGGGAGGCCGGACGGGAAAGTTTCCGCAATCTGTTTGGGAAACATTCCGGCAGGGGAATGCTGGACAGTTTCCTGAAAGAACAAAACCTGCCTGCCGACGAACATTGCGTTACCGGCTTGAAGAAAAAAATCGCCGACATAGCCCGACAAAACAAGCGGAACGTATCACCTGCAGAAATCGTGGAATTGTTTCGAGAATATAGAGAAAAATGCCTGTAAAAACCGTAAAAAAAGAATTGTAATGATAAATTTATTGACATACATATGTTATCATTATACGGAAATGACTACTTTTGCACCATAAATATAACTGACAAAAACATGTTTTGCGAAAAATATAAACGGGTTTGTTACGCCGACAGTGACTTGACTTTTTTGGTGAACATCAGCAACATCATCAGTCGCAGTCAAGATATTTACAAAGATTTGGAACTTGTACTGGAAGAATTGTGCAAATACCTGAAGGCGCAATACAGCATCATCACAATCGTTGATCGCAACTGCGACAGAATCATGATCAGTTCGGCATACGGACTGACGAAGGAAGAGAAAAAGAAGGGCATATACAAAATTGGAGAAGGTGTTGTCGGAAAAGTTGTCAGCACGGAGCAACCGGTTGTAATTCCCAATATTGCCAAGAGCAATGAGTTTTTGAACCGGACAGGCATTACCTTTAACAGCAATAAACCGATGGCTTTCCTTTGCGTTCCCGTCATTATAAAAAATGAAATAAACGGAACGTTAAGCATACACAAAACGCATCCCGGTGTCACCGATTTTTCGACTGAGGTTAAATTTCTGAACATTATTGGAATGTTGATTGGAAGGAATATCTCTATTCGCAGGAAACAAATCGAAGAACTCGACGAACTACGTAAGGAAAACATGCGTTTGAAAGGCGTAAAACTGTTCAAGCCCGAAAACATCACCGGTAATTCTTCGTTGATGAACGATCTCTACAACATGATAGAACGAATTTCTTCGACCAACACAACGGTAATGATACGTGGAGAGAGCGGCGTAGGCAAGGAACTCATCGCCGAAGCAATACACAACGCAAGCCCTCGCGCTTCCAAGCCTTTTGTGAAAGTCAACTGTTCCGCACTGCCTGAAACCTTGATAGAGAGTGAACTTTTCGGACACGAAAAAGGCGCTTTTACCGGCGCCAACACCATGCATACAGGACGCTTCGAGGTAGCCAATGGCGGTACAATATTTCTTGACGAAATCGGAGATGTCCCCCTGTCCATGCAAGTGAAACTTTTGCGGGTATTGCAGCAGAAGCAAATAGAGCGTGTCGGCGGGAATAAAACCATCGACATTGACGTCCGCATCATCACTGCAACCAACCGGAATCTCGAAAACATGATTAAGGAAGATACTTTCCGCGAAGATTTTTATTACCGGATTAACGTCTTTCCCATATACGTGCCTGCCCTGCGGGAAAGACGGGCGGATATTCCCATATTGACCGATCATTTCATTGACAAAGTGAACAAGAAAAACGGAACGAAAGTCAAGCGGATAACCAGTGGTGCTATGGACATGCTAATGGTATATTCGTGGCCTGGAAATATCCGTGAACTGGAAAACGTCATAGAGCGGGCAATGATACTCGCTACCGACAATGTGATACATTCCTACAACCTGCCGCCGACTTTACAAACAGGTTTTTCATCCGATACTATCGACAAAGGCACCCTGAGTAATGTGCTTGAAAAAGTTGAAAAACAGATGATTATGGATACCTTGATATTGACAAAGGGAAATATGGCAAAGGCGGCAACTCTGTTGGGAATCACCGAGCGCATGATGGGACTGCGCATTAACAAATACAACTTATCTATTCAAAATTACAAACACTTATCGAATGAAAAGTCCTGACGCCGTTGTTCGAGAATGGGATTACACAAACCCTGAAGACCGGAACGCCATTGGCATGCTGATAAACGCCTATATTGCAGATGAAATGGGCGGCGGAGAACTGCTTACGCCGCCCCAACAGTCACGTCTGGCGGAAGCGCTTCACCAGCGTCAAAAATCAATAGTCCTGTTGGCATGTATCGGAGAAATCCGGTGCGGTCTGCTGGTTGCATTCGAGAATTTTTCAACTTTCACTGTCTGCCCCATGATAAACATTCACGACATAATCGTGTTGAAAGAATATAGGGGAAAACATGCCGGAAGACATTTGCTGGAAGCCATTACAGGCATTGCAAAGGACCGCAAGTGTAGCCGTATCACACTCGAAGTAAGGAAAGACAATCCTGTCGCCAAACATTTATATAAAAGTATGGGGTTTGATGCGCCGCTTCCTGAAATGTACTATTGGCGGAAAAATTTGCCGGTCAATACACTACGGATCATGCCAAACCGAGTGTGAATACCATTCTAATTTGAGAAAAAACCTGCCATTAAGTTTGAACGTTCATTGCCCTCCAAGCGTTTTTGCATATACGAAAATTCTCACGCTTATAATCAAACCATCACTACAAATCCTCCTGTGAAATCAAATTATTAAAAGTCGCATAAAGCGTTAAGCCTGCAACGGTTTTGATTCCCGTTTTTTTTGTAATATTCCTGCGGTGAGAAATTACCGTATGGATGGATATGAAGTGGTCATCGGCAATTTCTTTGTTGGTCAAACCTTTGGCTATGGAAACAAGGACTTCTTTTTCCCTGTCAGATAAATCAATGTTGTCTGGTTTTTCCTCATTATGGACGAACATTTTGATCATCCGCCGTAATTTTTTCGCCATACCTGCACTGTCGTCATAAATATTCAACACCCCGTCAAGACCCGTAAGCGTTTCGCTATCAACGTATCCGTAATGGATGGCGGCGATAATGGCATGGGGATAATCGGAAAATAAATCCTTTATGGCAAAAGGCTTGTGAGCATTGACGATTGTAGGATTTACCAGTATGATATCAACGGATTTATCTCCTTTTGCTCGCTTGAACGATGGAATATCGTTATAGACACCCGTTACTGTAAACAAGGCGTTTTCTTCTATCATTTTCTTCATTCCCAGACGAATCACGGGAGACGGTTCGATGATTACTATCCTGTTTCTATTCGTATTACCCATGGCGGATTATTTTTCAATTCGTTCAACCAGCGCTATCAATATTTGTTCTTCCAGTGAGGTGTGTTTACTCAAATCAAATTCAAATAAAAACAAGTCTATCAGTGCATCGCGGCATTTTTCGATGGAACATTCAGGGGGAAGATATTTAATTAAAATATTTTTCAAATCGTTCAATGCGGCGTCAAGGTCGCTGTGGTTTCTCCCGTATTCCTTAATCTTATATTTGCCCGTTTTTTCTCCGTCGAGCAGCGATTGAATATACGGAAATACCACTTGCTCTTCATATTCGAAATGCGTGATAACTTCCTGCCGGTATTTTTCGCAAAATTTCATCAATATTTTGCCGTTTTTCAGGCAGCAGGAATCAATTAAATCCAAAATCCTGGTAATCACTTTGGTTATCCGGTTTTCGAGATAATCTTTGTGGGAATTTTTCAAATACCTCATTAAATCGGTCAGCGGTATTTGCGCCAGTGTGTGGATATTCGGACAATAATCGTTAAAGGTATATAAATTGCAAACCAGCAAAAACAGCGAAGTTGAGATGCGGTTTTTCTCGCAGATTTGTTTGACGGTTCTTTCTCCCAAATCGAGATTGAGATTGAAGGAGGGAAAGACAAACAGTAGCCGATAGTTGGTCAAAACCAAGTCTGCCACTTTCATTTTTTCGGAAAATAAATTGTGATTCATAATTCTCAAATATTAATATTTTTATTTTCTATTGACATAAAATCAATGCATTTTTCAACCACCTTAAACGTTTCCGAACTTTCAATCGAATTATCATTATGATACTCCAAAATTCTTTTTCGTTCAAAAACCAAATAATCTTGTTCTATATAATCCGAATGGTAAAATTTCCTTTCTTGAACCTTTATTAGTGAATACGGAATAAACAGAGTATGTTGCGGTTTTGTCTTATAAAATCTCAAATAATTCTCAAACCGGCGGGTGTCGTGCTGTTTGGATTCATATTTTTTCCCACAGGCACATTGGCACAGAAAGATTACTTTATTTCCGCATTTATCCGCAAAGGGCAACCAAGCTATGATGTCTAATCCACGTTCTTGTGTGTTTCTTTCAGATACTTGATTTAATTCATAATCCTCAACCTGTAAATCTAAATCACGGGCTAACTGTTTGATTTTTGATATTGCATTTCCTTGATATTGCGTATTTTTACCAAATTCTTTAACAACTGCTTTTACCGGTAAAAATTCTCTTAATACGGCATAAGAGACTTTCTCAAAATCAGCAGTTAAATCTGATTGAAAAGGATTAAAAATATCAAGTTGTGACGATATGAGCAATGACAGATATAATTTATTTTTAACAGATAAATTTTGTTTCAACAATAAGGTTTCATTATTTTGATACTCAAATGGATATTCATCTGTGTATAAAGATATGCGTTCTTTTATTACTTCAAAAACAGTATTCAAAAAGGATTCGTCATCATCTCTTGCTTCGGAATTACAATATTCCTTTACTCCGAAAAAACGGTCTTGTACATCTCCAAAAGTTACGCCATTCTCTTTTTCAAAAAGAGCAAATAACTCTATAAAATCAGCATAATTATTTATCTCGGACTTTGTATAGTCCGGTTTGTCTATATTATTGAAAGTTTGGATACATTTAGTGAATTTATTTTCAAAAGTCATCGCCGTCTTGTTCCATTTTGGTTCTGAAATCATTTATTTTACTTGCAACCCTACGAATATTTTTTAAATCATCGTATAATTCAGAGTAAAACGATTTTACTCTGTTTGACAGAATATCCGCCTGTTCAATAGATTTCAAAGAATCTTTAATTTTCCTCTCAAACTGCAAATCAATATCATCTGTTAATTCGTAGGCTTCATATATAGTCGCACCTTTTTCAAATGCAGATAGCGCCATGTTATTTCCAATTACTGCATTTAGCAATTTTAATCCTTCACTATCGCCTAACACTCTTGATTGTCCTTCTGATTTTTTAAACCACCAATTAGTTGTTTTCTTAAGATGGTCAGTATTTAGATTTTCTAATGGATTTTCGGAATTTACATCAATGTTGATGAAATTACGAATGTTGTCCTTATTCAAACTATCCGTAAAATAATTCAGAAAGAAACTTGTGTCGTTTAATCCATCAATTTGGTAAAATGCCTCGTCTTCAACCTTTTTGTATAATTCAAAACTTATCAATAGTCGTTTCACGTATGCAGTAGTGCTACCAATAACTTTTGCTATTTCTCGTGAAACATTTAGGAAAGAAATGTCTTTAAAATTAATATCATTACGCAATTCATACAAATACCTTGCTTTTTCAAGCAAACGCCAAGACTTTTTTCCTGTAATATGAATAAAACCGAGATATTTTAAAATCTCATTTCGGCTATTAAATTCAAGACAAGGTAATATTTGAGGTTTGAATTTTGCATTGTCTGCAATTTCTTTTGTTGCTATTTTTTTTACAGTTGTAAGATCTGGATTATTCAACAACAAAACGGCTGTTAATCTTCGATTTCCTTCAATTACAATGTATTTTTCTTCTTCTTTTTCATCCGGGACGACCAAAAGCAACTCGCCGGCAAAAAAATCATTTTCGCCAATGGCATCCATTAACTCTAATGTCGCGGCTTCCAACAACATAAATTCCATGACAGATTTTTCGTCCTTGCCTTGTTTGGATTTGGGTAGACGTGGATTGTATAAATCCAATTTCAAATTTGTGACTGGTATATTTTTTATCTGCTGTTCCATATTTATTTACTATTATAAAACTGTTTTATTTCAAATAATTCTCCTTTTGGAAATTCTTTTATATTGGAAATTGCCTGCCCTTTTTGTATTTTTTCTAAACTGCGATATGCTTTTATACCATCTTTATCACTAAAACCTAAAAACTTATTAATTGCTTTCGCATTGGTTTTGTTTTTCACATCTAATAAAAACGACACTTCGCACATACTCGAAAAATCAAAAGTCGGCTGGTTGAACTCTTCTATACCCTGTGATAACAGCACAACCGAAACGCCTTTTGAGCGAATTTCACGCAATATTTTTTCCAATATATCTTGATATTTCCTTTCCTTAAAAATGACGTGCGCCTCGTCTATTAACAAAACGTACCTCATTGCACGACAATTATTTTCTGTTGGCGTACTTTCCATATTCATAAAAACGTTGTAAATGTAATTTACAATCAGAAATAAAGAAGTAAAGCGAACTGAATTAGACAAATCACCTGACAAAGATAAATAAATGTTCTGATTCAAGAAAGTGCTTGCCTTTTTATCTTCTTTGAATATTTTATAACGGCTTAATTCGTCAATAATCTCAGTTAAGGTATCTCGTTTGTCTCCAACAATTTCCAGCAATTGTTCATTTATTTCAGAAAGGCTTGGATATTCACCCGGGCGTTTAGAAATAAATACCTCGTTAGTTGCCTCGCGTAATTTTCCACGCTGCTTAATGCCAATATTTGAGTATTTACAAATTATATCTACAAATTTATCAATCCCCATTTGCTTGTTTACATCGTTTATACTGTCGATAAACGACAGTGGATTTACAGGAAAAGGCGTTTCTGGTGCGTCAATAAATTGCGCTTTTGTTTTTTCAAAAAACGGTTGAATTTCAATCAAATCATCATCTTTTAATCCTTTGAAATCCAAGTAGATAAAATTAACGTGATGATTTGATTTTTCGGAAATTTCTCGCAACAAATGTAATGCAAATTGTGTTTTCCCCGTTCCTGAACTTCCGGCAATAGCAATATGATTATTACTATATTCTGCTGTATTATTGAAATTTAGCACAATCTCATCATTTTTCAATCCTACATTATTGCCAACTACTAACTTTATTGGCTCACTGAAATAAGTTTTTTCAATATTTTGATTGTTGTTTTTTACGGCATCCAAACTTACTTTTACGGTGTCCAACATTGAAATTCCTTTGTCTAAATGCTCGGTCAAGAAATCTAAAAATGTATAATTATTGTTGTTTCGGAATAAATTGTCCATCAATAATAAACCGTGGTCAATGTGTAATTTGATATAGCGCGGTATATTATCGTCCGTTTTGTAAATACCATAGTGCTGACAAATCAAGGCAATGTAAAAATCGCGATATTTTTCGTCAAAAAGAATATGGTCTTTATACTCTTTCCCTTTGGAATCGTAAATGTTAAATTCCGAGGTCGAAAACCTTTTACCATTTTGTAATGAATACCCCAGGGCGATTCGCGCAATCACGTTTTCTTTTGTGCCTGCGGGAAGTTTTGCGGTAAGTTGCCGAACAATATCCTGATTTGCTTCCGAAGTTCTAATGTTAATTTGCATACAATTCGTTGTATTTATTAATTAAATTTTCAGGACTTGTTTCTACAAATTTAGAAACATCCGTATTGAAGTTGTCAATTATGTATGCTTTGCTAATATTGGGTTTTAATAAATCAAATTCGCCTTCTGTCAATTCCTTATGAATTAACGGAAATAAAATCACTTGTTTTGAAACATTTGGATAAAACTCCTTTATTACATTTTCGGCGTGGTCTTTATCGAATTTCTGCATAGGTGAATCAATGAATACCGGAAATTCAATATCCGATTCATCAACTAATGATTTTAAGAGAGCCGAAGCATACATTTGTCGCTCACCCATCGACAAAGAACCTTTATCTATTTTTTCATTTCGCACATCAAAGAGGTTTATATCTACATCATCGCCCGCTTGGTTAATATCCACAACAACTTTATGGATAAATCCCTTTTTGTGCATTAGAATATTCAATTCATCCAAAATATTTTCCTCCAATTTCTTTTTTGTAGTGATTTTGAATTCTTTGATAAAATCTTTTAATTGAGTTACAAGTTCTTGTGTTTTCCTGTCTTTTTCAGAATAACGCCTTGAATCATCAATCTTTTTTCGCAATTCTTCTTGACGCTGTTTTAATGTTTTTATTTCGTTTTTCAGTCCGCCAATTTTTTCACCCAAATCATAAATACCTTTATCAATGCTGAATATACGGTCATCTAATCGTTTTTTTGCTGCTCTTAAATTTGCAATATATTCATCTTCCGCATCTTTTTCCGCCAGCCGTATTTTTCGGCGAATGGAATCTATATCGCTTTTTGAACGTAAATAGTTGTCGTTTAATCGGGTAAAAGCATCTCTAAAAGTATGTTTCAAATGATTAACCAATGTATTTAATTCATTTGTCTGTATATCTGAAAAATCGTGCAACTGTTTGAAAATTGAGGGTAATTCGGGAACGTCCGAAAAGAAATGTTTCTTAATAAGTTTTTTAATTTGTGCTTCATAAAAATCCCTAACTTCAACATCAATCACGCCTTTAAATTGTTTCTTTTCTTTTTCAATATCATCAAGTATGCGTATTGTTTTTTCTTTTACATCGTCTTGTTTGTATTTATTGTCCTTATAGTTTTTTTCGTTTCCCAACTGTGAAGAAACGTCCATCAAAGTTTCGCCTGCCAAACCAAACGGAATTAAGTCAAACAAATCTTTTAAATTATTCTGCAAATTTGAAATTTTATCATTCAATTCTCGTTCATTTGATTTCAATTCATTGAGTTGTTCCAAAGTCATCATATTGCCTTCTTGGACTAACTTCATTTGAATTTCATTTGATTCTCCTTGTTTTTCAACTTTTTCCTGGTTTAACTCTTGTATTTGGTTATCAATTTCATCGATATTGATTTGTTTATTCTTTATGTCCGTTTCAATCTGATTAAATTCCGTTCGCTCTTGCGGTTTTGCAGATTTTTTGCGGTATTCGTCTTGTATGTTTTCTAATTGGTCTTTTAAATCTTCGTATTTTTTTATACCTAAAACTTCAGTGTACGCCTTACTCAAAATTCTTCTTTGTTCAGGTGAGTTAATTTCGGCAAGCGATACAATTTTTTCTGCATCGAAAAAGAAAAATTTAGCAATTTCAATAGGTAAAATAAAATCGCGTATAAAAATTTCTTCGCCGTCCTGTTTCCCTTCTGTTGTCAAATCCTGAATTAGCTGGTTTTGATAACCGTCTATTAAAACTTCGACTTTATCGTTAGTACTTGTAACAGTGTCAAATGTGCGTGTGATTTTTATTTCGTTGCAAGATATTTCTGGAATTTTTACGTCTTTAAATGTTACAGAAACAGAAAATTTCGTTTCGCCTTCTGTTCGTGCTAATCTATTGAGAGTGTTTCCGATATATTTACCGTAGCCTCCTTTGTCTGCGATTTCTTTTTGATACAGTTCATCAACTTTATCCATTTGACGACCATACAAGCACCAAACCAATGACATTAAAAAGGTCGTTTTACCGAAACCGTTTTTACCACTGACTACGACAATATTCCTATTGTCATCTGGCAACAGATTTATCGCATTATTTCCTTTGTAAATACGAAAATTATTTAATGTAATTTCTTTAATCAGCATTTTCCCGCTCCCTTTTTATATATTCTTCAATGCGAGTTTCGATGTCGTCTTTTAACCCTCTTTTTCTATTCAAAAGCGATTTATTCTTTTGTAGGGTTAAAAGTTCTTGAATTAGATCAAAATTTTGCGGTTTATTTTTGCAAGAATTTTTCAATAACTCTAATTCTTTGTCTTTTTTCTTGTTATGCCCGTCCATGTTTAAATTGGATTTATATGCGTTACTATATATTTCTGACACTTTATAATCAAAAACAAAATCACGATACCAAATTGTTTGTATAGCAATAAGTTCCTGATTTGTAATTAATTCTATATGCGGTCTTTCTTTTTGTATTTCCTTTTGCGTTTTCAACAGTCTACCTAAAATAGAAGCCCTATAAAATGGATAATAAGCCCCCATATCATTAACTGCCTGTGTCCCATTCCTGCGAGTTGGCATACGATTTTTAATGTCATTACGCTCTGCAACAATTTCATCCCTAAAATCCAAAAGCGGTTTCAACCACGCAAAACCGTTATTAATCAATGCTCCCATTGATTTATCTACCTTAACAACCGTACACATCCAACAGCCGAAACGACTTTGTCCGCAGGATTTATGCTTTGTGTCTGTTACAACAACCGGGCATTCGTAATCGTCAGCACTTGCATTGGCATAAATTTGAAAAAGTTCTTCATTGCTTGCCTCCCAAGGAGAAGGCATTGTGTTAATAATGTGCCAAACTTGCTCCAACTGTAAATGTCTGATTGGTGCATATATATAAGTGTTTGGCTGTAAAGGGTGCTTTGTTAAGCGCTTCCCTTTTATAGCGTGTTTGTTCATTGATTTTGCACGATTGGCGCTTTCGCTCATTCGTGTTCCAATCAAAATTATTGCTTCGCCAAATTCACTTACCTGTTCTGTTATAAATCTCGACGTTGGTTTGATTTTAAGTCGTTCCGTACACCAACGAAAAGCGTTGTTTGGTGCGGGATAACCGCGTCCAATCATATTGACCCACAAAGAATCTTCTAATCTTGGTATGGTTTTTATAACCCTAATCGGCAAATCTTGGTCGCGTGCTGCCTTTTCAATTTTATCTAAAACACGATAAACATATTCCGTAATAACAGGATTTTCAACCATTGTATCATTACAAACTACGTAAATATCACGACCAACAAAGCCATGAAAATGTTTTACCTGTTCTAATGCTTTCCAAACTAATTGAAGCATTAGGGTTGAATCTTTTCCACCGCTGAAACCAATTATCCACGGACGTTTGGTATTGTCTGCAAATATATATTGGTCAATGATTTCATCTACTATATTTTGAACAAAACCCATCATACGATTTATTATTGGCTGCAAAACTACTCATTTTCTATAAGATCAATTTATACTTAATTCGTGTATTCGCGGCATAAATCAATTTTAATCAAGTGCAAAGGTACAAAAATGAATTGGATGCGTCGGAAATTGTTTACCTTTGTCGCGAATTAAATCAAATGAAAATTATATATCAATGACTTACTTTTCGGGAAATAGCTATCGAAAGAATAGTTTTTACGACAATATTCCGCTGGTTACGCGGAATCTGTTAATCATCAATGCAGGCATTTTTCTTGCATGTCTTATCATCAAACCGTTGGAGTTTTATTTAGCCCTGTTCAATT
>JAIRKG010000091.1 GCA_031260235.1 Dysgonamonadaceae bacterium
ATTATATGCTAAAAGAGTATATTTCTATTCTAAAAGAGAGGAATTCGGAGAAAAAAGCCTCGAAATCGGAGAAAATGAAAGTTTTTTCCGGATTGCTTCGGCTTCGCCTCGCAATGACGATCGCGACTTTGCGACCCCACCTCGTCACCCGGAGCCGCGATAGCGGCGCGGCAATCCAGGAAAAGAAACATCATTGCAAGGGTGGATGCCTGAAGCAATCCACTTTTTTCGACACTGCGACAGTTTCGACTTCCTTAGAAAGAAGTGATGCCCTTACTTAGGTGTCAGAGATGTTAGGAGCTATAATGACGAGGCGATGTTTTTTTCCGGATTGCTTCTGGCTTTCGCCCTCCGGGTGACGGGGAGAGGAGCAAAAAAAACCGGAGACGTCGCATCACGCGAAACCTCCGGACATTACTTAATGGTAAAATTATTGTTATTGTTTTTGAGCTGGTCATCCCTTCGCGAGGGACGGCCATATATCTTATTGCGGCGTCATTACAAACTCAAATATCCAAAAACCTTCCAATCGCCTCTGCCGCTTTCCGCCCCGAATCCATGGCGCGAACCACCAGACTTGCTCCGGTTGTAACGTCGCCGGCTACGAATACTTTTGCTGTTGATGATTCGTTAGGCTTCACGGCTGCAACGTTTCCGCGTGCATCGTATTTCACGCCCAAATCGTCCAGTAAGCCTTCGTGCACCGGCTGTGTGAATCCCATGGAAAGCAGCACCAAATCGGCAGGAATGACTTCCTGTTTACCGGTTTCTTTCATCGCAAAACGACCGGATTCGTCTTTTGTCCATTCTACTTCAACGACTTCCACGCCGGTCAATTTTCCTTTGGTTCCTATAAAACGCTTGGAAGCCAGCGACCAGCGGCGCAGGACTCCTTCTTCGTGGGAACTGGATGTTTTTAATATATTCGGGTAATAAGGCCACGGCGTATCGGGATTTTCTGCCACAGGCGGCTGAGGCAGAATTTCTATCTGCGTTACGCTTGCCGCTTTTTGACGGATTGATGTTCCAACGCAATCAGACCCTGTATCCCCGCCGCCGATTACCAACACTTTTTTACCTTTCGCCGAAATTAGTCCGGAAGCCTGAATGGTTTGTCCGGCAACAATGCGGTTTTGCTGTTTCAGGAAATCCAGGGCAAAATGAATGCCTTTCAAATCGCGTCCTTCGACCGGCAAATCGCGTGGAACTCCTGCGCCTGTCGTCAAGCAAACGGCGTCGAACGAAGAAAGCAACTCGCCGGCAGAAAGGTTTTTTCCGACTTCTATTCCGGTTTTAAAAATAATGCCTTCCGCTTCCAAAAATTTCAAACGCCGGTCGATAATCTCCTTGCTCAGTTTGAAATCGGGGATTCCCAAACGCAGTAAACCACCAATGGCTTCGTCTTTTTCATAGACCGTTACCCGATGGCCTTTCCTGTTCAGTATATCGGCGGCAGCCAATCCGGCGGGTCCCGAACCTACGACTGCTACTTTTCTGCCCGTCCGCACTTTGGGCGGACGGGCTTTCACAAATCCTCCCAGAAAAGCATGTTCCGCTACTGCCGCTTCGTTTTCGCGAATGGTCAACGGCTGATGCTGCATATTCAATACGCAACTTTTTTCACACAATGCGGGACATACTCTGCCCGTGAATTCCGGAAAATTATTTGTAGTATTTAATACCCGGTAGGCTTCAAACCACTTCCCTTTGTATAACAAATCCTGCCATTCGGGAATCAAATTGCTCAAAGGGCATGACCAGTGACAAAAAGCAACGCCGCACTCCATGCAACGGGAGGCTTGCTGCATCCTGTCTTCCAGATTTAACGTTTGCTCTACTTCGCTAAAATCGGCAATCCGTTCGTGTATCGGACGATAACCTGCTTCTTTTCTGTTTATTGTTAAAAATGCTTTTGCGTTTCCCATAATCAATCTTTCAATTTAAGAATTAAGAATTAAAAATGATGAGATTAGGAATTAAGAGTGTCTTTTCTCTTCATTCTTAATTGTCAATAATCCGATTCAACCATTTCAATTTTCTTTTTTATTGCTTCCATTTTTTCTTCCTGCAACACTTTTTTATATTCAATCGGCGTAACTTTGATGAAATGTTTGAGATATTCACCCCAGTTGTCCAGAATCTTTTTCGCTAAAGCGCTTTGCGTATAATAGAAATGTTGCGAAATCAAGCGGTTCAGTTCCAAACTGTCCGACTTATCTTCAATCAGCGTCAGTTCGACCATTTCCATATTACAGAAATAATCGAAATTGCCTTTCATATCCAGGACATAAGCCAATCCGCCGCTCATCCCCGCGGCAAAATTCTTACCTGTCGGTCCTAAAACTACGGTTCGTCCGCCGGTCATATATTCGCAGCAATGGTCGCCTGCGCCTTCCACGACAGCGATTGCCCCCGAATTACGCACGCAGAAACGCTCGCCGACCCGCCCGTTGAGGTATACCTCGCCGGAAGTTGCGCCATATAACAAAGTATTGCCTGCGATGATATTGTCTTCGGGAGCAAACTCGCTCAATTTGGGCGGAACAAGCGAGATGCGTCCTCCCGAAAGCCCTTTGCCGAGGTAATCGTTTGCTTCGCCTTCCAGGTGGAACGTGATTCCGGCGGCAAGGAAAGCGCCGAAACTTTGTCCTGCCGATCCTTTGAATCTAATCGTAATCGTACTGTCTTGCAAACCTTTGTTTCCGTAGCGTTTGGTAATTTCGCCCGACAGCATGGCGCCCACCGCTCTGTCGGTATTTGCAATTTTGACGTTCAGTTCCACCGGAAGCGATTTTTCCATTGCCGGTTTGTTTTTGCGAATCAATTCCCGGTCTAAAACGTGTTCGATTTTGTGGTCCTGTTTTTTCGTGCAACGAATATCGTTCCCGTTATTTACGAAATGAATTAATTTCGAGAAATCCAACTTTGCCGTTTTATCATTTACCGCTACATCTTTCCGGATCTCAATCAAATCTGCACGTCCAATGATTTCGTCCATACTCCTGAACCCCATTTGCGCCAAATGTTCGCGGACGTCCTGCGCAAGGAAAGTGAAAAAGTTAAGCAAATATTCATATTTCCCTTTGAAACGTGCGCGAAGTCGTTCGTCCTGCGTTGCAATGCCCACAGGGCAAGTATTCAAATGGCATTTGCGCATCATTACGCAACCGAGAACGATCAGGGCGCTGGTTGCAAATCCAAATTCTTCCGCGCCCAGTAAAGCCGAAATAATAATGTCCTTGCCCGATTTCAACTGTCCGTCGGTTTGCAAACGGACAAATCCCCGCAGGTCGTTCAAGACCAGCGTTTGTTGCGTTTCCGCCAATCCGAGTTCGCCCGAAATACCGGCATATTTGATGGAACTCATCGGGCTGGCGCCTGTTCCGCCTTCCGATCCGCTGATTAGAATGCGGTCGGCCTTGGCTTTAGCCACGCCTGCGGCAATTGTTCCCACACCCGTTTCCGCAACTAATTTCACGGAAATTTGTGCAGTCGGATTGATGTTTTTCAAATCGAAAATCAGTTGCGCCAAATCTTCAATCGAATAAATATCGTGGTGCGGCGGCGGTGAAATCAAAGTGATACCCGGAATAGAATGGCGCGTCTTCGCAATGATTTTATCCACTTTGAAACCGGGCAACTGTCCGCCTTCGCCCGGCTTTGCGCCCTGTGCGATTTTTATTTGCAATTCGTCGGCGTTGACCAAATATTCGGCAGTTACACCGAAACGTCCCGAAGCAATTTGTTTGATTGCCGAGCGGCGGTTCAGCCCGTCTTCGCCAATGCTGAAACGCGCAGGGTCTTCGCCGCCTTCGCCGGTATTGCTTCTCCCGTGAAGGATATTCAGCGCAACAGCCATTGCTTCGTGTGCTTCTCTGCTGATAGATCCAAAGGACATTGCTCCCGTAACGAAGCGTTTGGTGATTTCTTCGACCGGTTCTACTTTGGAAATATCAATCGGTTTCCGCTTGTAAGTCAGGAAATCGCGCAGGAATACAGGATGCGTTTTGTTATCAACAATATTGGTATATTCTTTATATTTACCATAATCGCCCAAACGGGTTGCTATCTGCAATCCGGAAATGGTTTCGGGATTCCATGCGTGGTATTCGCCTGCTTTCCTGTAGGTGTAAATACCTGTATTGGGGACGGTATAGGTGGATTGCAGTTTGAAATCAGGGTCGTCGGGTTCGTTGAAAGCCTCGTGATGCGCAAGCAAAGCGTCTTTGGCGATGTCCGACAGTTCGACGCCGCCGATTCGCGAGGTCATTTCCCTGAAATAAGTGTCCAGCGTTTTTTGGCTGATGCCGACGGCCTCAAAAATCTGGGCGCCCCGGTAACTCCACAAGGTGGATATACCCATTTTGGAAAGTACTTTCAACAGACCTTTGGATGCGGCTTTGATGTAATTTTTTTCTGCCGTGTGGTAATCCAGTTGTATCTCGTGCAATTTCACCTTTTCATACAAAACGGCAAAAGCCATATAGGGATTAACAGCCGTAGCGCCAAAAGCAAACAACAGTGCGAAATGATTTACCTCGCGGGCTTCGGCGGTTTCGACCACGATTGCAATTTGCATCCGCTTCCGTTTTTCAATCAGGTGATGGTGAATTGCCGAAACGGCAAGTATGGAAGGAATTGCCGCATGTTCTGCGTCCACGCCTCGGTCGCTTAAAATAATGTAATGATAGCCTTCGTCCACAGCTTTTTCGGCACGCTGGCAAAGATTGTTCAAAGCGTCCGACAAGGATTTAACGCCTTTGGCGATTGAGGTGGCATTGAACAGCATTGGGACAGTCAGCGATTTAAATCCCTTATAACCCAAATGCGTCAATATATCCAAATCAATATTATTGATAATCGGCACCGGCAGTTTCACCATTTTGCACAAATCCGGCGAAGGTTCAAGTACATTGCCGTCCTGACAGCCGATATACAGCGCCAAAGACATAACCAGTTCTTCGCGAATCGGGTCAATCGGCGGATTGGTTACCTGTGCAAACAATTGCCGGAAATAGTTGAACATGCGTTGCGGTTTGTCCGACAAGACAGCCGGCGGCGTATCGTTGCCCATCGAACCGATAGGTTCTTTTCCTTCAATCGCCATCGGGATAATCAGTTTTTCGATGTCTTCCTTTGTATAGCCGAAGGCTTTGAGTTGCGCCGACTGGTTGTCCACGTCATACCTGACTTTCCTTCCGGAAGATATATTGCTCAACGAAATCCGGTTTTTCGACAACCATTCCCTGTATGGATGGGCGGCTGCCAAACCGGCTTTCAATTCGGTGTCGTAATATACTTTTCCCTTTTGGGTATCAATCATCAACATTTTACCGGGTTGAAGGCGTCCCTTTTCTTTTATTTCGGCGGCTTCAAACGGCAATACGCCGACTTCCGATGCGATTACCATAGTATCGCCATGCGTAATCAGGTAACGGGCGGGGCGAAGGCCGTTCCTGTCGAGCATCCCGCCGGCATACTTACCGTCGGTAAATAACAGGGTAGCGGGACCGTCCCAAGGCTCCATAATGATGCTGCTGTATTCGTAAAATGCTTTCAAATCGTCGGAAATCGAATTCTTTTCGTTCCAGCTTTCCGGCACAAGCATCGACATAGCGTGTGGAAACGAAATACCTGCCATAATCAGAAATTCCAGCACATTGTCCAAAGATGCGCTGTCAGACATGCCGGGCTGGATGATCGGAAACAGTTCATCTAATTTGCCAAGTTCGGGGACTTTCATCACGCTTTCGCGAGCCTTCATCCAATAGCGGTTTCCGCGAATGGTATTGATTTCGCCGTTATGTCCAAGCAAACGGAAAGGCTGCGCCAAATCCCAGCTGGGGAAAGTGTTGGTGCTGAAACGCGAATGGACAAGCGCCAACCCACTGGTAAAATAAGGATTGGTCAGGTCGGGAAAATAATCGCGCAACTGTTCCGACGTCAACATTCCTTTATATATGATGCGTTGCGTGGAAAGGCTCACGATATAGAAACTTTTCCTGTCGGACAGAGAAGATTTGAGGATTTTATTTTCCATTTTCTTCCTGACAACATATAATTTCCGTTCCAACATATTGGGGCGGTCTTCGCCGACAATAAATATCTGCTTGATAGCCGGCTCGTTTACTCTTGAAATTTCGCCCAGTATATCGCTGTTGACAGGGACGTCGCGGACGGCAAACATTTTCAACCCTTCCTGTTCGACAATATTTTGCAGTACTTCCATATATAAGGAAGCCTGCTCGCCACCTTTGGGGAGGAAAACCAGCCCCGTTCCATATTTTCCCCGTTCAGGGACAGGGATACCTTGCAAAAGGATAAATTCATGGGGAATTTGCAGGGTAATTCCAGCACCGTCTCCCGTTTTGTTGTCGGCGCTTTCCGCGCCGCGGTGCAGCATGTGTTCAAGCACCTGCAATCCTTTTTCTACAATATCATGCGATCTATTTCCACGAATATCAACCAACAAACCGACGCCGCAAGCGTCGTGTTCATATTCGGGACGGTATAAACTTACATTACTAACCATCTTTTTAATATCTTTATTTTATGGTAATTCTTCATAATAATCGCCTCGTCGTTTCCGAAATTAATCTGCCTTCAGTCTTTCCAGCCAGCGCTTTCGTCGCTACGCCCATCACTTTACCCATGTCTTTGGCGGAAACTGCACCCACTTGGGCTATAATTTCCTTGATGGCATTTTCCAGTTCTTCGGGCGACAGTTGTTTCGGCAGGTACTCTTCGATAACGCAGGATTCTGCCAATTCTTTTTCGGCAAGTTCCGGACGGTTCTGTTCCTGATAAATTGCGGCACTGTCTTTACGCTGCTTTATCATCTTTTGCAGGATTTTCACTGCGGTTTCGTCACTCAGTTCGCCGTCCGCGCCTTTGGCTGTTTTTGCTTCCAAAAATTCTTTCTTCACTCCGCGCAAAGCGTATAAGCGGATTCTGTCTTTCGCCAGCATTGCGGACTTAATGTCGTTGCTAATCGTATCAAATAATAACATAATATATAAGTTTTCAATAAAAAATTAAGAGATAAGTTCAACGCAGTCTGTCCAATCTTTTAATTCTTCATTAGTTAATTCCTTCGTGCTTCGGCTTTCCGTGCAATATTGAGCATCAACTGCGGATTGCGATTGTATGCCGGATGTGTAATCAACGCTTCGATGATTTCGTTGTCGTCCAGATTGTTTGCGTTGAAGATAAACGGTTTGGGACGATTTGTAATCCTGTCTATAGAAATGTCTTCTCCATAATATTTTTTCAACAAATAGCGGATCCATTTTTCTTCTTCTTCGGTATGTTGCAGTTCTTCTTCCGCTTTCCGGATAACTTCGGAATTTTCGAGTATTTTTTTTCTTCCGTTTCCAATTTCGATAATGGGAGGAACGACGTCTTCAATGCCGAAACCTGTTGCCAGAATCGTTATTTTAATCTGATCTTCCAATTCCGGGTCGAAAGCCGTACCCCAGATTACTTCAATATCGGGATTGAATTTCCCCATGAAGTCGTGAACTTCGTTCATTTCCTCCATCTTTAAAGGTTGGACGTCGCCGAATGTGATATTCAGCAGGATTTTTTTCGCCTTAAATACGTCATTGTTATTCAACAGGGGAGAATGTAATGCATTGTTGATTGCCGTCAAAACGCGATTTTCACCTTGTCCCAGTCCGTTGCTCATAATGGCGACACCGCCGTTGCGAAGAGTGGTATTAACATCGGCGAAATCCACGTTGACGATACCTGCTACGGTGATGATTTCCGAAATACTTTTAGCGGCAATTGTCAAAGTATCGTCGGCTTTTTTGAAAGCGTTCGGAATATCCAGGTCGAAGTAAACGTCGCGCAGGCGCTCGTTATTGATTACCAGCAAAGCATCCACGTTTTGCCGAATTTCTTCAACGCCTTTCAAGGCTTGTATGATTTTTTTCACTCCTTCAAACAGAAACGGTATGGTAACAATTCCGACCGTCAATATATTCATTTTCTTGGCGACTCCTGCAACGATAGGAGCTGCGCCTGTGCCGGTTCCACCGCCCATACCGGCTGTAACAAACACCATCTTGGTGCCGTCGCTCAGCAATCGTTCCAAATCGGCGATGCTTTCTTCGGCGGCTTTCCGTCCTATTTCGGGTCTTCCGCCGGCGCCCAAACCTTCGGTTGTCTGTTTGCCTAACTGCATTTTGACAGGCACTTCGCTTTTCAACAAGGCTTGATTGTCGGTATTGCATAAGACGAAAGATACATCGCGGATTCCACCTTCGCAATACATGTGTGTAACGGCATTTCCGCCGCCGCCGCCGACGCCCATTACTTTGATGATTGACGGTATTGCTCGCGGAAAATCAAAGTTCAATAATTCGTCTTCCGATTTTATTATATTTCCTTCCATGAAACTTCTATTTTTTCGTTGCTAATTATTCTTATTAGCTGTATTATAGTCCGATTCGTTAAAAAGATCGCCGGACAGAGAATCCAATTTTTTCTTAAATTTGTCCATCAAGGAAGGTTTTCTTCTATTAACAGGAATAGATTCATTCGATTTTAATTCCTGCATTGTTTCCGGTTCTTTTTGGATGTTTTCTACAGATTCTTTTTCCGCCGAAGTTAATAAACCGATGATTGTGGCATATTCCGCCGGTTGATTCGTTCCGGTAACCATAGGATACGCCATGCGAAGATTCTTGTTTGTTTTATTACGGAAAGAATCTTCCAAATGACGGAGCATCGCACCACCGCCCGTAATAATAATCCCCGAACCCAGCGCATCGGCATATCCCGATTCCTGAATCTGGTGGATTACGTTTTCCAGAATTTCATTGACCCGCGCCTCAATAATTATATTTAAATTCCTGACTTCAATTTCGCGCGAAGTGCTAAGCCCTTCATCTATGGTTATTTTTCTCAGGTCTTCAAAATCTGTGACGGCGCTGCCGGAATTCTTCTTCAGATTTTCGGCTTCTTCTTCCGAAACATTCAGGCAACGAACATCTTTGGTAATTGCCGAACCACCCAAAGGAATGGTTGTTAAATATCTCAAAATTCCACTTTTATAAATGGAAACAGATGTAACACCCGCGCCAAATTCAACCAAAGCGCAACCCAATTCCTTTTCTTCCTTTTCCAGCACAGCCGCCGCCGTAGCCAAAGGAGACACTATGTATCCCGCAATTTCTATATTTTGGGGAATTGCCCGCCTTATCAAGTTTTTCAAACTGGGATTGCTCACTACAATCAGTTGATAACGCGCTTCGATAGAGGACGCGGTTGTTCCTTTTGGGCTGGCGTTTAACTGTCCGTCCACATAATATTCGGGAGGAAGAAATTCCAGTACTTCATACAATTCGGGTTTGTACTGTTTCACTTCTTCCGCAATTGCGTTTAATAATGGCTGGTCTATCATTTTATCGACCTGTTTGTGAATACTGTAGCGTTCCGTATGCAAGGACTGTCCGCCGATACTGACATATACGCTCTCAATCGGAGCGTGCAGTTTGGGTTTGGCATAATCCTCGTTTAACCGGTTAATCAAACCGGTTATTTTTTCATTTGCGGCGTCCACATTATAAATGCAGCCTCTTTTGATGCAATTTTCCGAATCTGCTTTTTCGGTGTGCAAAATGGATATTTCCTCCTTAGACACTTTCCGGACAATCATAGCAACTATTTTTGAAGTGCCCGGGTCAATTGCAACAAAGTATTGTCCCATATTTCATTAATTTTTAATTGATTTTCTCATTACGCAAGAGCGTTTATTGTTCCGCTAAATCCATTTCACGTTTTGCTTTCAGCGCCGCGTCGGTGAGCGTACAAACCACCTGATTTTTATATTTCAGGTTAATCGTCGAATACCTGTTCCATCCGATTTTACTTAACCCTTTGTCGTAAAAAGCCCGCAATTTAGATAAATTTTCTTTATAATTCTCTATTTTTCCCAAAACAATACGATGATTCCCCACAATTGGCGTCAGCACAACATCCTGATCGTAGGAAATGTAGATTTGCGCAATCTGGGAATCCCAAAATTTATCCTTTTGCAAATAACATGCAAAATCATACAGTTGGTTTTTGGCATATTCGCCGCTTATGTTCCCGACAGCAACCGGAACATAAGCCGCAAAATTGCTCGGAACAGGCATTATTTCCCGCTCGCTATCAACATAATAACTTCCATTCGGAGAAAACACCCGCAAAACCGGAACTCGCTGGTAAATCTTTATTTTTACGTTTCCACCTGTGGTTTTGAAACATTCCGCTTTTTTAACCAGTCTGTTATTTGCCAATTTTTCTTCAATTTCGGAAGTGTTGATCTCTCTCCTATTTTTTCCCTTCGGAAATATTTTTTCCGCTTTCATCCAGGCAATAATATCGCTGGCTGAAATATAGTTTTGCTCTCCCGTATTTTCTATTTTTACATCCACTTCCCCGCAAACCGCGTCTTCGGAAGTGTGGAAAAAATTCAGGTAAATCACGGTAGATACCATGTATGCCAGCAACAAAACGGCAAAAGAGACGATCAGTATTTTCTTAACCATTTAAAATCTTTTTTATGGGTTCGACCAAAAGTTCAATATCGCCGGCGCCGGCAATCAAAAGGGTTTCGCAGTTGCCTGTTTTCATGTGTTCCAACAATTTCGTTTTGCTCAACAGACACTTTTGGAGGCTTGTTACCAGGTCCAGAATCGTTTGGGAGGAAATGCCCGGTATCGGCTCTTCGCGCGCGGGATAAATCGGAATCAGTATTACTTCGTCGGCTAGGGAGAGCGATTCGGCAAATTCTCTGTAAAAATCGCGGGTGCGGGAATATAAATGCGGTTGGAAAATCACCGTCAGTTTTTTGTCGGGATACAATTGCCGAACAGAGGTGATGCTTTCCCGCAATTCGTCGGGGTGATGGGCGTAATCGTCTATCAACACCAAATCGTCGCGTTTGATATGGAAATCAAACCGGCGTTTGGCTCCGCGGAAGGAGGCCATTCCGGCTCTCAGTTCGTCGTCGGAAACGCCGTTTAGATAGGCGATTGCCAGGGCTGCCACTCCGTTGAGGATGTTGATGTTTACAGGGACACCCAACCGGATGTCCGTGATTGTTCTTTCGGGGGTAACGAAATCGAAGGTGATTTCGCCATTGCCCGTCCGGATGTTTGTGGCGCGAAAGTCGGCTTCAGTTCCCCCTTTCGGGTGGATTTTTGGGGCGGTATAACGATACACTTTTACACCTTTTTTGAGATTCGGTTCAATATCTACCCCCGCTTCCATCAGCAAAACGCCGTTTTCCCGAATTAGCGAGGCAAAATGAGCGAAACTTTCCTTATAGGCCGCTTCCGTTCCGTAAATATCCAAATGGTCGGGCGAAACGGAAGTAATCACCGCCATAAAAGGGGTCAGCCGGTGGAAAGAGCGGTCGTATTCGTCGGCTTCGATCACTGTCAGGTCGCTCGTGCCGGACAGTAAGAGATTGCTATCGTAGTTTTTCAAAATTCCGCCAAGGAAAGCATTGCAATCCACTTTTGATTGCTTCAGGAGATGGGCAATCATGCTCGAAACGGTTGTTTTTCCGTGCGTACCGGCGACGCATAATCCGCGTGTGGCGCGTGTGATTTCGCCCAGAACCTGTGCGCGTTTCATAAGTTTGAAGCCGTTTTCGCGGAAGAAAGTCAGTTCGGAGTGGTTGTTGGGGACGGCGGGCGTCCAAATGACCGACGTCTGTGTTTTGTTTTTGAACGTGGGCGGAATCAAATTGACGCAGTCTTCGTAATGGATCTCGGCGCCTTCTCGGTTTAATTGTTTTGTTAGTTCCGATTCTACGCGGTCATATCCGGCTATTTTTTTGCCTTTGGCGAGAAAATAGCGGGCGAGGTTGCTCATGCCGATACCGCCGGCGCCGATTAGGTAGATGTTGTTTTGCATTTTCTTTATTACTTATTTTTTATGTGTTAAAAATGCTGCAAATTCATCCAAAGAGTGCTGCAACACTTCTTTTGGAATAAGTTGGCGTTTATATTCGGCTATCATTGTAGGACTTAAACTGCGGCTCATTGCGTATTCCACAATACTATGGTCGGCTTCCTGACAGAGTAGAATGCCAATACTTGGGTTTTCGTTGCTGCGGCGAACATCGCGGTCGAGGGCTTCAAGATAAAATTCGAGTTGCCCCATATATTCAGGCTTGAACTTGCCTTTTTTTAGTTCGATAGCCACTAAACATTGTAAGCCCCTGTGAAAAAAAACCAAATCAACTTTGAATGTAGAATTACCTACTTGCAAAGGAAGTTCTGTAGCATAATGCAGAAAGTCCTTGCCAATTTCAAGAATAAAATCTTTCATATTTGCCAAAATGCCGTTGTGCAGTCGTTTTTCGGAATGTTTTTGCGGAAGTCCAAGAAAATCGACAAAAACGGTATCTTTCAGCATTGGCGTAACTTGCGGATACATTTCTTTCAACCCTTTGGAAAGGTTATGCTTATCGCCCATCAGCGAGGTAAAAGTATGATTTTTTAGACAACGCTGCAATTCTCGTGCGTTTAAATTTTCTTTGTAGGAATAAAGTATGTAAAAAATGCGTTCTTCTATGGTTTTGCAAGCATTAAGTATCTGGAAATGATTTGATAATGTTGTTATTTCGAGAAAACGCGGAAATTGTGCAGACACTGTTTGCACAATTTGAACTTCTATTTGTGCCGTTTCTGCCTGCACAAATTTAGACAATTTCAATTTCTCTTGATAATAAATAAATTGAACAGAAGAATAGGTCTCATAAAGCGAAACCATATTGTAGATATTTCGCCTACTAAAACCTTTCAAGGTCGGGTCTTGCGCCCGCAGATATTCCGAAAGTTGCATTACGGTTTTGCTACCCCAAGCCGAGTTTTTGAGCCGAGCAGAAACATACCCGCCAACCTTCCAAGCCGACAGCAGATTTTCGTTATTCACTGTCTGCAATGCACATGAGCGGTGCAAGTTTATTATGCCGTGTACCTGTTGAAATTCTTGGGTTGCTAATATATTGTCTGCCATATCTAACTATTTTTTTTAGTTATGCTGCATTATTCTTATAATCTTCTCGATTTCATCCACAATCCTTTCCGCCGCATCCGGCAAAGCAAGTTTTTTGATGTTGGCGCTCAGTGTTTCCAAACGTTCCGGATTGTGTACCGCATCCAAAGCCAGCGGAATGAGTTTTTGCGGGGCATCGGCGTCGGAAACGAGCAGGGCAGCATCTTTATTGACCAGAGCAAGGGCGTTTTTGGTCTGGTGGTCTTCGGCAACATTGGGCG